>JAYSYV010001535.1:0-8373 GCA_043727245.1 Chloroflexota bacterium
TGACAAAATGGCGGCCAGCAGGAGTTTCAAAGCGCTGGACCAGGCGGCCATTGGGTGAAGGAAGGGCCAGACCCAGGTCAGCCAGGTCTTCCGGCAAATCAAATCCGGCCCTGATGGCGGCAGCCACCGGGACAACCGGACGCTTGCCCACCGCTGGCTCCTGGTAAGCCAGGGGCGGAGCATCTTGAAAGAAGTCGGACAGCAAATCGCGTGGCGAAACCGGCGGCGCATCCTGGAAAAAATCCGCCAATAAATCCCCGGTCGGGATATTAGCCGGGAAGTTAAGCCCGGTATTATCGGGGCCGCTAGTGTCACCTGTGTTATAGGAAGTCGTGTGGATAGGCGAGCGCGTATAGCCAACCTGACCCAGCAGGGGATTGCCTTTAGGTTGAAGGCGGTTAATCGGGCGCTTGAAATTCGTGCGGGCCTGCCGGGCCGAAACACCGGCCCGACCTCGCAGGACATCCCAACGCTGGCCCAGGCGGCGGCTGATCTTGCCCAGACCCGGCCTAGCGCGGTTCCCTGGAGAGGTGGAATCTGGTTTGTTATCAATCCGAGGATTGCGACCACGCCGCCCCGGTATCAGAAAAATCAGCATTTATCTTCAGCCTGAATCCGGTAAAAGCCCAGGATGTCCTGGCGGTCTTAATTCACTTTACAGCTTGTAACAGGTTACTTGTAATAGCTTGTAGGAAGCTAAATCTATCAATATTTAGCCTTCAAGTCAATAGGCCGGATAGTGTTGAACCTAAAACGTTTTACGTTGTAGCTTGATAAACGGGGATAAGAATTGTATTATGCATACAACAAAGAAATGCTACAGGAGTAGGAAATATTTAGTACCAAATGAATTTAACTTTGAACGAAACACCATCTCCTTTAGATGTAAGCCATAGTTTATATATCCTGGTAGTGGACGACGACCAGGCTATGCGGAATATGCTTGAAACAGTCCTGCTGGACGAAGGTTATTTGGTTATCCTGGCCCGCAACGGCAAAGAGGGTCTGGAACTGGTTAGCAAGCAACGCCCGGCCCTGGTATTGTTGGACCTTATGATGCCGGTAATGGACGGCTGGCAATTCCTGGAAGCAATCAAGCAGATACCCGAATTTCAAGATTTACCGGTCTTGTTGCTTTCGGCCAGCCGCCAGCTTGCCAGCACTGCAAAAGAAAACGCCGTCAAAGCCTTTCTTCCCAAACCCTTTGAGCTGGTCAAACTCCTGGCTTATATTGACCAGT
Organism: Chloroflexota bacterium; assembly: GCA_043727245.1. Classification (GTDB taxonomy): domain Bacteria; phylum Chloroflexota; class Chloroflexia; order Chloroheliales; family Chloroheliaceae; genus 54-19. The sequence goes on from JAYSYV010001535.1 coordinate 1,241, forward strand.
ATAAGCAGGATTATAACTAAATTCTTACCCTCTAGCGTCCTCTTTTTAGGCTTTTCAGACCGGCCAGTTGACAAAAATTCATGAATTGCTATACTGAATTCCATCCTAATGAACTTTTAGGCCGTTATTTGTTTTGGCTAGGTAATAGCTAACTGTTTTTTAAACTGATTAATGCCTGCTATTGCCAGTCCATTTTTGGGACGACCACTCTCCGTATTTTCCTGCCGGTAAAATTACCGGGTGGTAAATAGGTTCTGACCTTACTTTCTGAATTGCGCGGTCCATTTAGGAATTTCTTGAGCCGTTCTTTAATACGGCCAATTCCAGCGCATTTTGATAAAACCGGGTCCAGGTAGGCTTTAGCAGGAGGTAAACAGTTAATAGTGCGGCAAACTGATAATAACGACCCGAACCTCTCTCCTGACTCGAAAAGCCCCACCGGCATTTTAGATCAGACCGACAAACCAACCAGCCTGGTTCCCATTTCGCGCCCTAACCGGCCCGGACGGGCCGCCGACGAAGCCCTTCAAATGCTGGACGAAATCGCCGGGGTGGACTACGTACAGCGCTCTCACCAGCGTTCCCGGCGGGATATTGCCGGGACTATCCGAGCAATACTCCTCTGGCCCTTCCTCCTGATCTGGAACGTAATCAAATTTATTGTGGTCCCGCTGCGCCAGGCCGACTTCCGGCTGGTGGGCGAGATGCGAAAATTCCTCAAAAATCCCGGCCACTTCTTCTGGTTCAACCGGGTCGCTCCCGAAGTAGCCGCCCAGCATTTTGGGACAAGTTCCACCGATGCCATGACCCACCACGCCCGCCGCTATGGGGCGCATAGTGCCATGTTAATCCTGGCCCTGGTAGTTGTTTTCTTTGGGGGCTTTAGCGGCCTGGTGACACGCATAATCAACGAAGATGCCGAACATGACCTCCCGCAAATGGTAAACGGCAACCTGATTCTTACTGGCGACAGTCGCGAAATTTATGCTAATGCCGTCGCTGCCAACAGCACCGCAGTTCCGCGCCGGATCGAAACTTTGGTAATCAAAGACGGCGACACTCTCCAGCGTATCGCTTCCAGCCGCAATATCAGCCTCGAAACCTTAATGTATGCCAATAACCTGATAGAATCGGATAGCGTGCTTACTCCCGGCCAGAAGCTGGTAGTGCCACCGGTAACTGGTATGCTCCACATCGGTAATTCAGGCGACACTATTGATACTATCGCCAAAAAATATGGTGTAGACCCCAAAGTTATCTTAGATTACAAATTCAATAACCTGGACGGAGCCGAGGCCAGCACTCCGCTCAAATCTTTGCAAGAGGTAATGGTTCCAGGTGGCGCTATACCCCTGCGCGACAAGCTCTACCTTTATACTGTCCGGTCGGGCGATACCTTAAAGAGCGTAGCCGCCAAATTTACCCTGAGTACGGACACCTTGATCAACAATAACGAGCTTGATAGCGGTTTACGGATTGGGCAGCAAATTCGCATTCTTCCGGTAGATGGCGTTATCTATACGGTCCGGCCGGGCGAAACCCTGGACGCAATTGCTCAGTACCTGGGAACAAACGCCGAGAACATTATCAATTTCAAGCCCAACAACGTAGCGCGGGGCATCAAACTGGAACCCGGCAGCAGCCTGGTAGTGCCGGGTGGCGAGTGGCCGCCTCCACCGCCGCCTAAACCGGCAGAACCCACCCCCACCCCCAAACCGGCCCAGACGGCCCCGGCTATCAATAAGGGTTCGGCCCCGGCGGTTGCGCCTTTACCTAAAACGACCCCTAAACCGGCGGCTGTTCAGGCTCCGGCTCCGGCTAAAACCCAGGCTCCGGTTAAGGCGGTCCAAAAACCGGCCCCTGTGATAGTGGCTCCCACGGGAGGTAAAGCGACCGGTTCGATGATATGGCCGATGCGCGGAGTGATTACAACCTATTTTGGGCAGGGTATATGGTACGGAACGCACGCCGGGCTGGATATTTCGCAGCCTTGCGGAGCCAGAGTGGTCGCAGCCGATGGTGGCACGCTCATCGAGGCTGGTTGGTCGCAGTATGGCTATGGAATTACGGCCCTGATAGACCACGGTAACGGCTTCAAAACTCGCTACGGCCACTTTTCAGGAATAGCCGTCAAGTTGGGTCAGCGTGTTACGAAAGGCCAGGTAGTCGGCTATGAGGGTACAACCGGCAATTCTACCGGCTGTCACCTCCATTTTGAAACCATCTTAAACGGAAATGTCACCAATCCGTTGCGATGGCTCCCTTAAAAGATTCCCTAAACATTCGAGCAGTTAATTGGCATGTAGTTAACTGTCGCATAATGCGTTTCGTACTAAATCTATGCTATACTAACAACCATCCGACGATATCTGCTCCCTAAGGAATGTCTCACTTTTACAACAGAAACTATCTGAGAAGTAAGAGCGACGGGTATAGCAGCTAACAGGCTTATACCGGCTACGCTTGTAGTTATACTTGCGGGCATTTTGGGTATCGCCGCCGGTAAAGCCCTGAGTAGGAAGGTTCTAACTCACCAGTGCAACAAGATCATAATAAGAACAACAATACACCGGATTCCTATGCTAAAACCGGCGTAATGGACCAGGATGAGCCTCAATCTACCCCTCCTCCTAATACCAGGGTAAATAGCTCTACCACCCGGCACGCCGCCGACGAAGCCCGGCAAATGCTGGATGAAATCGCCGGACTTGGTTACGAGCAGCGGACTCCTCGTCCGGCGCGGCCCGAACTGGCTAAAACAGTCCGCACCATTCTGCTGTGGCCTTTTCTGGTAATATGGGCTATCGTCAAATTGATTTTCTCGCCCGTACGTCAGGCCGACTTCCGGCTGGCGAGCGAGATGCGAAAATTCCTCAAACACCCCGGCCACTTCTTCTGGTTCAACCGGGTCGCTCCTGAAGCAGCTGCCCAGCATTTTGGAACCAGTTCCACCGATGCCATGACCCACCACGCCCGCCGCTACGGGGCGCATAGCGCCATGCTAATCCTGGCCCTGGTCGTGGTCGTTTTCGGCGGGTTTAGCGGCCTGACCACCAAAATTTTCAGCGCCTATGCCCAAACACCCCAGGAATTTCAAGCCTCGGTCAATTCAGTCATTGTCGAAGATAGCCGCGAGATTTACGCCAGCGCTGTGGCGGGCAACAATACTACTCTGCCGCGCCGCATAGAAACTATCGTGGTTAAGGATGGCGATACTTTACGCAAAATTGCCGCCGCCCGGAGTATTAGCCTGGAAACGCTGCTCTACGCCAATAACCTGGTTGACCCCGATAGCGATGTTAAACCCGGCCAGAAGATGGTCGTGCCGCCAGTTACCGGCATGTTGCACATCACCAATCCCGCCGACACCATCGGTAAGATTGCCGATCTGTACGGGGTAGACCCTAAAGTTATCATCGGTTATAAGTTCAATAACCTGGAAGGCTCCGATGCCAGCACCACCCTCAAACCCTTACAAGAAGTTATGGTGCCGGGCGGCAGTCTGCCGATGCGTAGCGACATTCTCATGTACCCCGTAAAGTCCGGCGATACCTTAGAGAGCGTGGCCGAAAAGTTCGGCTTGCAGGTGGACACCCTGCTGGATAATAACGACCTGGACGATGGCCTGATTACCGGGCAGCAAATCCGTATTCTGCCGGTGGATGGTGTTATATACAAGGTAAATAAGGGCGAAACCCTGGCCGGAATAGCGGCTTACCTGGGAGCCAACCCCCAGAATATTATCAATTTCAAGCCTAACAACGTAACGGCCAATATTCCGCTGCAAGCCAATGCCAGCCTGATTGTACCCGGTGGAACCTGGCCTCCGCCACCACCACCACCTCCTCCGCCTACTCCAACGCCTGCGCCCCTGGTGCAGAACCAAACCCAGGCTCCGGTGGTCGCCACTCCAAAACCGACTACTGCCAAAGCGCCTATAGCAGTCGCAGCTCCGGCTGGGACCAAAAAAGCGGCTGACCCGGTGGTAGCGCCTCCAGCCAAACAGGCCATACCCCAAAGCCAGGCCAAACCGGCTCCGGCTACAGGTCAGAAAACCGCTGTACCGACCCAGAAGGCGGCCCCTGCCACTACACCCCCACCGGCTGCCCCCGGTCAGGCCGTTCAAAAGCCTGTCGCGCAGCAGCCGGTGGTCGTCAAACCGGTCGCTAATCCCAACGCCGGGGTAGCCACCCACAATTTCGGCTGGCCTATGCGCGGGTTAATTACGACCTACTTTGGTGAACCAATCTGGTACGGTATTCACATGGGCCTGGATATTGCCACCACTTGCGGTACTCCCATTGTCGCTTCCGATGGCGGTACGGTCACTCTGGCCCGCTATGATGGCGGCTACGGCAACAGCGTGGTAATTGACCACGGGGGAGGCTTCAAGACCCGCTACGGTCACTTCGTTAGTTTGCCGCCGGTCAGTGTGGGCCAGAAAGTTGCCAAGGGCCAACTTGTCGGTTACGAAGGAACGACTGGAGCCTCTACCGGTTGCCACCTTCACTTTGAAGTGCTGGTCAACGGCGCTTATACTGACCCGTTGAAATGGCTAAAATAGGCTGTCCGGCTAAATAACAAAGAGGAATACCTCGGCTTCACCGCCCGGTATTCCTCTTTTAGTTTCCGGGTTAAAATTAGAACCAGCCGTTAGCAGTCGAACTTAAAAGAACCGGATAATTTTCAAAAAGGACGCATCTATATGCCACAAGAACCGGAAGATACTACCCCCTACTGGAAAGTACTGCGCCGGGAAACGGTCTACACCAGCGAGTGGATAAATTTACATAAAGATTGGGTACAATTACCCGATGGCAGCGTGATAGAAGGCCATCACGTCCTCGAATACCCCAAAAAGGCTGTGGGAGTTGTGCCGGTCAACGCCGCCAGTCAGATTATGCTGGTGGACCACTACCGCTTTATTACCGGCACACGCGGCTGGGAAGTCCCGGCGGGCGGCGTGGACAAAGACGAAGCTTTTGATGCAGCCGCCCGGCGCGAGATGCTGGAAGAAAGCGGCTGTACCGGCGGCGACCTGACCATATTGACCCAGTATCACCCTAGTAACGGCAGCAGCAACCAGCTTTTCGCGCTCTACCTCGCTAAAGGAGTATCTCAGACCGAGCCAATCCACGACACCAACGAGATTATCGCGGCCCGCTGGTTCGAAGTCGCCGAAGTCCGCGAACTGATTGACAAAAATCTTATCCCCGACGGCCTGAGCCTGACAGCCTTATTGGTAGCGTTTTACAAGGGGTTATTGTGATTTTAACCTTTAAAGGTAGCCTTGATAAATTACGGGGAGAGTTTTCTTGCAAGATACCTGCTATAAAAATTGGCCGGTGTTTAATATGTTTCTGTCACCTTATTATACCCTGAACAGCTAATTGTACCCAAAGTAATTTGGAATAGAGTTAATCCTTTATATAGGGTTGGTCCATATAAAAACTTTGTGTAGCAAAGACCGGCCAAAAATGGTAATATTAAAAAGAGGCGTGGAAGTTGCGAGAGGTAGATTGACAGAGTTTTTAAGTGGTATTTTTTAACTCGATAAGCCGCTGGATGGTGGCCTGGGGGATAACTTTCTTCATAGGGCTATTTCTTGGGGCGTATCCCGCGAATGCACAAACTACCCTGCCCTTACCGGCTACGGTAAAGGTGGAAAGCATCCAGGCACTGTCGAACTTCCCGGACGGTATTAAATTTAGCTTCAAAGCCCAGGCTGACCCAAACACGCCCGTAATTAAATGGCTAGAGCTGGCCTACCGGCTGGATGGCGAAGTCGAGACGATTATCCGGCATCAAAATCTTGACTCTGGCGCAGCTCTGACCGCCGACGTTACCGTAGATACCCACAAAGATTATCTCCCGCCTGGTTCGCGCATCAGCTATTACTGGCTGTTGGGTACGGAACAGGGCGATATTTACGAAACTTCTCCCCAGCAACTCACTTACCAGGACAATCGCTACCCGTTCAAAGAACTTAAAAACGGCCTATTTACGGTCCGCTGGTATCAGGGTGATGCCGGTTTCGGGCAAGCCGCCATGAACCGGGTCATGATTACAGTAGATAAATTGAGCCAACTTTACAAGGTTAAGCCCGACCGCCAGATAAATTTGACCATCTACCCGGACAGCCGGACCATGTTTACGGCCTTGCCGCCCAATACCCAGGAATGGGTCGGTGGGCAGGCTATCCCCGAACTGGGTACGATTGTGCTGGCGATTGCACCGGGCGACACCACCGAGCTAGGCCGGAGTATTCCGCACGAAGTCAGTCACCAGGTCATTTACCAGGCTACCCGCAATCCCTATAACCTTACGCCCAAGTGGCTGGACGAAGGGCTGGCCGTCAATAACCAGGACCAGCTAGACGGCTTTTTGCTGGAAGCTTTTGAACACGCTCGTGACGAGCGCACTCTCTTTCCGCTGCGTGTCCTCAACGGCTCTTTTCCCGCCGACAGCCAGCTTTCCTTTCTGGCTTACGGCCAGAGTGTCCAGGTAGTCCGTTACATTTTGAAAAAATATGGCGATGCCGGTATGGAGAAAATACTGGCCTCTTTCAAGCAGGGTGTCAGCTATGACGAAGCAATTCAGTCTGGCCTGGGAATTAGCCTGGACCAGCTCGACCGGGAGTGGAAACAATCTATAGGCTACCCGGTGTCAGAGTTGCCGCCCGCCACGCCTACGCCCGAACCGCCCGTTCCTTCACCAACTTTGTATGCCTCGCCCACGCCGACTCAGGAACTTGTGCCGATAGTTACGCCAGCCGCCACCCAGGCGCTTGTACCGGTGGGTACGCCCGCAACCGAAGTGGCGGCAACCGCCGGTAATCCCCTGCCTACCATGCCGCTGGAGGCCAGTTCGCCTATTAGCAGGAATACAACCGTGACCGCTAACGGTGAAAATAGCAGCGGAAATAGTAATATTCTGATTGGGGCGCTGGCCGGGACTGCCCTGGTATTGATGGGTGGATTGGCGTTTCTGGTGACAAACGTTCTCCGCAAGCGGCCCTAGAGTTTTACGGTCATAACATTTGGGAAATAACAATATGAAACATAACCCTAAAGTGTTAGATAAGGTTTTCTGGAGCGCCTACACTCGCTTCGCCGAGACGCAAAATATGACCG
>JAYSYV010001536.1:0-2724 GCA_043727245.1 Chloroflexota bacterium
TTGGAACCGCCCAGGCAAAGAAACCGGTCGCCAATGCAATCCACGTTTTTGAAGATCTCACGCACGGCAATAGCCACCCCCAGAGTAGCAATAGCGAAATAATGGCCGCGCAGCCGCAGAACCGGCCAACCAATTAACAGGGCCGCCAGGGCCGGGACCAGGGCCGCCATTATAAAACCTACCCAGATTGGCAGGCCAAAAGTGGCCTGGGCAGCGTTTGGTACGGAGGAGGTAACGACGGCCGCATAGGCTCCCAAGCCCCAAAAAGCTACTTGCCCGAAAGAAGCGTAGCCGGTAAACCCACCGATTATGTTCCAGCCAACTGAAGCCAGGCCAATAATATAAACGTTGGTCATAATATCACGGTTATTGGATATAAAAGGGATTACCAACAGTAATAGGCCCAACAGGCCTATCCCAACCATAGAAAGCCGGCGGCTATTGCGCTGACTGGCAAGGATGGTGAGGGCGATACCTACTAGCATAAATATCAGGTTCAGGCTCATTACCTGTAGCCCTCCTTACCCAGGAGGCCAGTCGGCCGTACCACCAGAACAATAATCATGGTTATAAAGATCATACCCTCTTTCCAGGCACTCAGGCTGACATCGCCTACGTTAACGCCGGAGGCAATCTGGTCGAGGATACCAAAAGCCAGGCCGCCCAGCAAAGCTCCCGGCACTGAACCCAGGCCACCAAGCACTACGACTGCAAAAGCCCGGATATTATAGATTCCAAACTCATCCGGGGTGAAACTGCCCAGCCATACCGAAAGCAAGGTGCCGGCGGCAGCGGCCAGGGCCGCCGAAATTGCGTAAGTCAGGCAGTAAGTAAAGGGTATATCAATACCCATCAAGCGAGCGGCGTTCAGATCCATCGAAACGGCCCGGATAGCGCTACCTGTTTTGGTTTTAGCCATGAAAAGGTAGAGCAGATAGGTCAGGAGCAAAGCAACCCCAACCCCGGCCAACTTGGCGTAATTTATGACGGCATCACCCAGTTGAAAGCCGCTGGCGGCATAAACCGGGCTGACCCGTACGGGGGTGCCACTGAAAATAACCCGTGCCAGGCTGACAATAAAAGTCTCCAGACCAAAGGTCAGCAGGAAAGTAACCAGAAGAGGCGCTTTAATGATACGGTTAATGAGGAACTTCTGAAGTACAAATCCGATGCCAAATAGCAGGGCCATCGTAAAGGGCAAGGTCAGAAAAGGGTCCAGGTTGAGTTTATCGAACAGGTAATAAGTTACGTAAGCTCCCAGCATGATAAATGCGGCGTGGGCCAGATTAACAATATTTAAAATGCCCCAGACCAGCGAAAACCCCAGGCCCACCAGGCCCAACAAACCTCCCAGCAAAATACCATTCACAAGCACTTGTAGCGACACAGCCAATCTCCTTTGACGACTAATCTCCTTGTTGGAGGGACGAAGGGAACCGAACGCTATACTTGGCTATCTATATTGAAGTTTACCGGCGGGGAAATTACCCGCTGGCAAGCTTCAATTCAACCTCTAATCAGCCCAGCTTAGCGTTTATCCCAGGCGGGTGTCGGCCACTGTGGTTTAGCTGAAGCTATATCGCTCGGCCAGACGGTTGCTTTCTTGCCATCCTGCCACTGTTCTACCACCATAGGCTTATAGATATTAAGCCCCCGGTCGTCAAACTTGATCTGTCCGTAAAAGGTCATAACATCCAGCCCGGCCAGAGCCTCCCGGACTTTCTTGGGGTCGAGTGAGCCAGCTTTTTCGATAGCCTTCTGGTAAGCGATTCCGCAGGCTGCGCCGTCTGCGGCCTGATAGGCCGGTTCCACGTTGTATTTCTTGACGAACATATCAAAGAAATTCTTCGAAGTACCGAACACATCATCACCTTTATAGGTCACAGCTGAAGTCCACTGCGAGCCTCCCAGCACGAAATTGCCATCGTTCTTGAGAGTGGAACCCCAATCCGGCAGGCTCGGACCGACCGAAAAGCCGTAAGCCATCGGGTTTAAACCTAGTTCTTTACTCGCTTTGATAATAGCGGTTGCTTCGGCGTAATGCCCGCTGTTTAATAATAAATCAGGGTTCATGGCCTTGGCTTTTGTTACCTGGGCGGTTAGATTGGTTTCAGCGTTGGGGTATTCTTCGTAAAGAACGACGTTCATACCTTTGCTGGTGGCATAATTCTTCACCCCGGTACCGACTTCTTTAGAGAAAGAGTCGTTGGCAGCCAGGATAGCCACTTTTTGCGGTTTAGGAGTCTGGGCCAGGGCCATGTCAATCACCCCCTGCAAATACTTGAAACCGGGCGAAAGCACCCCAAAAGTATACTTGCGGCCCTGGGTAAAGATTGACTCAGCGGCCCCGTTACCCTCGACCATCGGTATTTCATTCTGCTCAGCGATAGTCGCCATGGAGTTGGTGCTGGCCGTACCATAGGGGCCAAGCAAGAAATTTACCTTATCTTCGGAAATCAACTTTGTTGCCAGGGTAGCGCTCAAGTCCTGTTTCGAGGCATCGTCATAATATTTGATGTCTACTTTGTAATGCTTCCCGCCGACTACAATCCCGCCTTTGGCGTTAGTCGCTTCCATCCAGAGATCATAACCATACTGAGTCTGTTTGGACTCGTTGTTAAGCGAACCGGTCAGGGAAAGAGGCGCCCCAAACTTGATATTACCATCAAAGGTGCCGCTAAAAGCGGCTACTGTCGTTGCAGTCGCTCCGGCGGTTGTACCTGA
>JAYSYV010001537.1:0-8353 GCA_043727245.1 Chloroflexota bacterium
CACAAAAAGCTTCAAGACCTGGAAGCCAAAATGGGCGACCCGGAAATTTCGGCTGACCCTGACCTTTTTCAAGAAGTTTTAGATGAATACGGTTTGCTCCAGGACCAGTTCGAGCAAGCCGGGGGCTACAACTACGAGGCTAAAATTCGCTCGGTTCTGCGCGGTATCGGCTTTAGCGAGGAGCAACTGGCCCATTCCGCCAGCAGCCTGAGCGGTGGCGAAAAGAAGCTTATCGGTCTGGCCCAGTTGCTGGTGAAAGAGCCTGAATTGCTGTTACTGGACGAACCGGATAACCACCTGGATTTAAAGGCTAAAGATTGGCTGGAACAATATATCATGGCCCATGATGGGGCGGTCGCCACTATTTCCCACGACCGCTATTTCCTGGACCGCTTCATCAACCACATTTTCGAGCTGGAAGACGGTAAAATCTACGAATACCACTGCAATTATTCGGGCTTTCGCGAGGCTAAACAGCGCCGCCTGGAAAAAGAAGCCCAGCTTTACGCCATGCAAAAACGCGAGCTAAAGGAGCTTGAAAAAACAGCCCGGCGGCTCAAATTATGGGCTTCGTTGAATTTGAAGTTCGCAGGTCGCGCTCAGAGCAAAAAACGTCAGCTCAATGTACGCCGGGCCGAACTCGAAAATACCCCTAAACCAATCCTTAACCGGAATACGGTTGAGCTGGAATTCGGGCAGGAAGAACGCAGTGGCAAAATGGCCCTGCGCCTTAAAAATGTTTCGATGACCTACGGCACTCGGCAGTTATACGCGCCGTTCGATCTTTCAATTCAGTATGGAGAAAGAATCGGCCTGGCCGGACCGAACGGCAGCGGCAAAACTTCGCTGTTCCGGCTTATCCTGGGGGAAGAAACGCCCACAACCGGCAGTATCCAGTTGGGCGCTCGCGTGAAAGTCGGCTATTACTCCCAGGAGCAAGAAACGCTCGATTTGCGGCAGACCCCGGTGGATTTTGTGCGGTCAATTCAACCGATGGTGGACGAAAAAGCGGTAGCCCTGCTCAAGGGCCGCCTGTTGCTCGATTATGACGAGTGCTTTACCCCTATGGGCCAGTTGAGCGGCGGCCAGAAAAGCCGCTTGCAACTAATCGGTCTGGGCCTGAAAGGTATCAATTTTCTACTGCTGGACGAACCGACCAACAACCTGGACATTCCTTCAATGATTGTGCTGGAAGATGCTCTGTTGGATTTTGAGGGTACTATCCTGGTCATTTCTCACGACCGCTATTTTCTGGACCAGATTGTTGATAAGATTGTGGCTATCGAAAACGGTCAGGTCAAGGAATACCCCGGCAGCTTTACCGATTTTTACGAGCGGACCGCCGGGAAACTTGACCTCGGAACTCTGAATATGCCGGCACAGCGCCGCTAGAATTAACTATGGGGCGTTCAGGTCAAATCCTGGACGCACAAGCCAATAAACGTGCCGGTATTTGGATGAAGCAAGAAAATTCAAAGGCTGAAAAAGAAAGGCATTGTGATTTCTATATGGATGCTGTTCAACGTGTTACAGTATTAGCCGCAGAACCTATCGGAACCATTAACCCCAATCTTCATGGACACTTTGCTGAACACCTGGGTGAACTCGTTACCCGAATTAGGGGGGTTTGTTATAACAATTTAATAAAGTCAGCAGTTGTATACTCATTAAATGAGTAGGGGATATGTGTACTGCTTGTTAGAATTTTTATTATGTCAAGTCCAATATTAGCCGGGTTATTTGAGCTTGCCGCTGCCACTTTTCCAGGGTACAATAAAACAAAGCCACAGTTAGAAAATTTCTTAAAATTTCCCTTAACAAACAGGCATAAAATGTCCGGGCAAAGGCGTTGCCAGAAATTAGCTTTGCGGAAATCCCCGGCAATTAGTAGACAGGAGAAAACTGGTGAATTTGGCAGCGGGCGGTATAGCTAAATTGAGTAGGATTGGGCTGGTAGTAAGCTGGGTCTTTGTGTTACTGGCGGCGTGTCTGCCAGCTACTTCTTTGCCGGTCCGGGCCGGTGATATTGATTTCGTGCCAAATCCGCCAGCCGAACGTCTTTTTAAGGAAGTCTGGAGTCAGGCCGATGGCCCGGTAGGGGCCGGTCGGGCGGCCCGGTCCTGGCTGTGGGGGCCAGGGCCGTTTTCGTCCCAGATTGAAGAATATCAGGAAGCAGGCAGCCGCTATGTCATGTATTTCGACAAGGGCCGCATGGAACTGACCCGACCAGCTAACCCGACCGTCAGTTTGGGTCTACTGGTCTACGAAATGATTTCCGGCCAACTTCAAGTGGGCGATAACCTCTACGACCCGGCTAAAGACGGCCCTGCTGCCACGAATGTAGTGGGCGACCCCGGCAACTGGCTAACTTATGCCCGGCTCAAACCTTTCGCCTCGCTCAACCTGGATAACCGGGCGAATGACCGCAGCGGAAAAACGGTGGACTCGCAATTGAGCGAATTTGAGGGCGCTTCACCGGGCAACTCGCGAGTTGGGCAGCAAATTATCAGTTATTACGACCCGGTGTTGGGCCACAACATTCCAAAAGTCTTCTGGGACTTTATCAACCAACCGGGCCTGATACACGATACCGCTTTTGGAGGCTACCTTACCGGCCAGCCAGTTTCCTGGCTAAACGACGTGGGCTACCCGCTGACCGAGCCTTACTGGGTCAGTCAAAAGGTTGGCGGAGTTGAAAAAGATGTTATGGTCCAGGCTTTCCAGCGGCGCACCCTGACTTTTACACCTGACAACCCCGCGGCTTACCGGGTGGAAATGGGCAACGTGGGGCAGCATTATACGCGCTGGCGTTACGCCCGGAACTTTGAAGCCAGCCAGAACTGGACCGCCCCGGTCGTAAATCCGGCCTCGCTGAATGAAGTAGTGCGCGGAAAGACCGGCAAAAAACAGGTGGCAATTACCCTGGATGCCGGTTCGACCTCGGTGGCTTTTCCCAAAGAAATCGCGGCCCTGGATAAATACAAAGTAAAGGTAACTTTCTTCCTGACTGGCCGCTGGGTTCTGGAAAACCCCATTTTCGCCCAGCAAATCGCAGCGGACGGCATGGAAATCGCCAATCATACCCTCAACCACCCCGACCTGACCACTCTCAGTGATGCCGAGGTGCGGCAAGAAATCACTACTGCCGCAAGTGCTATTGAACGTGTGACCGGCAAGAGTCCCTGGCCTTTGTTCCGCTTTCCTTATGGCGCTCGTGACGACCGGACAGTGAAGGTGGTTAAGGCTTTGGGCTACCGGTCGGTCTTCTGGACCTACGACAGCCTGGACTCGGTCGGACCTCCCAAAAGTGCCGACTTTCTTATCTCGCGGATTACCGGGTTGAGCGATAACCAACTGGATGGCGCGGTTATTTTGCTGCACCTGGGGAATTTAACCAGCGGCGAAGCGCTTGGCCCTATCCTGGCTAATCTACAGGGCCGGGGCTTCAAAATTGTGACTATCTCGGAGCTGATAAAGTAGTCAGTAATAACTTAATTCAAGCAAAACTCGTTGCCTTCGTGGTCGGTTAGCACAATCCAGAAGAAGCCGCTTTCCTGGCCTACCCGGAACGTCCCGGCTCCCAGGTCGCTTAAAAATGAGCCGGATGACTACCTGACGGTAAAGTTAACCGTTTTTCCCTGCTAGGGTATTACATTCTGGCCGGTAATTCTTTCCAGAGTTTCATCATCGCCGCCCGCGCCATCGGCCCCATCCGGCCCGATATATTCACCTACCGAGTCGTCCTTAACATCGGTAGAAGCCTTACCCCTTGGCAAAAGATTACCCGCTCCGGTTCCAATTCCATCGGGCGTTTCACCGGCCAACACCACGTCTTTGGCATAGCCTTTGCGAGAAACCGCTTCGTTACGCCCCTCAGAAAGGTTTTCTACCCCTGATTCTTGATTATTTCCCATTATAATATTTACCTCCTGTGTTACTACCTATACAAAATATGTATCATCAACTGACTTATATGGCCCCTCTAAAGAGCTTGATTCTAACCCCTCTTTTACGATTTTGAAAGAACGTAAGAGTTTACGCTTGAATATCAGGCTTTGGAGCTAATTCAAATGATTTATAGGTTGTCAGGCCAGCCCGATTTAAGCCTTTAGCCCGCCACAAACCCTTGATTGCCAGCAGGTTTTCGCCCGCATCGTCCACCACTAACACTTCGCTCAGGTTTAATCCCGCGGCACAGACAATATCGGCCTTCCATTTAGGCGTATTGGTCAGGCGGTGGTTGGATGGTTTTAGAATTAAACGGCGCTCGCCGGACTGCCCGTGCAGGAGTTGATGCCGTTTCAACCACTCTTTAGTAGCTCGCCGCAAGCTCTCCGGTCGAGAAGAAAGGAAAACAATCTGCCAGCCTTCCCGTTCAAAGCCTTCCAGTACGGCCTCGGTTCCGGCAATCAACTCGTCCAGTTCTAAAAGCGGTGGGTGAAAAGCTATCTTCCAATCGAGTCGCCCCTTTTGCCAGGCTTGCTCAAAGCGTTTTTCACTGTTACAGACAGTGCCATCCAGGTCAATAAAAGCCGTTTTGCCGCTCACAGTTTCGCCGCCTTATCAGTTCTCCTTGCGCCATTCTTCCAGGAACTTCAGGACCGGCCCGTACTGGTCGGTCCGGATATTCTTATAAGAACTTACACCATAGCGCCGGTAAATCTCACTAATTTTTTTCTCAGCTATTATGTATTTTCTAAATCTGGCGGTTTTCATCCCCACTAATTTTCTTTTTCTTCAGTTATCTTCTTCTTCAAACATCGAGGTCTGGGAACCTCGCTTGAGCCTCTTCATTTCCTTCATTTCTAATTGTTGGATACTCTCAGCCGGCGTGGGTAATTCCTCTGGCATTACCCCGCCCAGTTCCTTAATGGTTTGACGGACTTTAGCACCTACCTGGTGGTGGGCCTGGTTAGCAGCATCTTTGCCTTTAATCTTCTCCCGGCGTATTTTATCCTCGGCCTGGGTGGAGCGGAACAAATTAGCCGCCAGTTCCAGGCTACCCATATGGTCGAGTATCTTTTGATTGGGTTTGAGCTGTTTGCGTTTGTGAATATCCTGGGTCTTCTCGCCGTTGTAAAGACCACTGTACCCGTGGTCCTGGAAGATGGCAAAGTCCAAGCTGGTGATAACACCGGCACCTTTAGCTGTGTCGGCTAACTGTTTATTGTGGCCGGTTAGTTCTCCGCGCAAAACCAGCCGGCGCTGAGCCTCGGTCAGACCAGCCAGCTCATCGGCTTCTTCCTGCCTGCGGGTCTGGACTGCGAAATAAGTCTGCCCCAAAGCTACCACTTCTTTATCCGGGTCGGCGTTCTGGATTACTAGATAACAAGCGTACCGGGATAAGTAGATATTTTTAACCTGGCGCTTTGCCCCCTTGCCTACCTCTATCATATCGGTGACATCAACGAAATGATCGGCTACTGACTGACCGCTGTTTTCACTGGCCGTACGGGCTTTATCTACTACCTTCAAAAAGTTGCGGTAGTCGTTGTACTCCAAGATTTTAGCCAGGTCACGCGCCGGCCAATATTCGTTTCCTGCCTCATCGTTCTTACGAATTGTTTCAAAAGGGGTGGTTTGTTCGCTCATTGCCTATCCTTAACTATTGTTTTAATGAGAATTTAATCAATTCCTTTTTGCGTAAGTCAAGCAGTTTCCTCCCTTATTTTACCATCTCGCGAATCTGAGCCAGGCCGGTCAAAGGGGTAGTCTGGACCGGTTTTTCGGCAATAGAAAGCGTATTGGCCTGAAATGTCTGCCACAATACCCGGAAACATTCGCGCTGGTAGCGAATGATTTTACCCTGAAGTTCCGGCTTGACTCTGGCCGAACTGACCCCAAAAAGCCAGCCCGGTATGAGTTCCAGGGGCAAACAAATCATTTCCTGACTGCCGCCCCTGAGGGGGTGTATAACACACCCACCCTGCTCGTTCGAGAGAACTGGGTCACGTTTGAGGCGTTGAAGCTTAGGAAAGACCCAGGTAATTACAAATCGGTCGGATTGGTACATAGATTTGCTGGCTGTCGTCGCCGGTAGGTAATAGGACTGCCGTGATTTTATCGCCGTAAAATTCAACCTGGCGTTCCTCGACCGGCATTAGAGCGGTAGTTTCCTCGCTCACTCTTTTTATCCTTGCTGTGTTTGGTCAGTAGTCATTTGCCAGGAAAATTGGTTTAGTACCTGATTAAGTTAGACTCCAGGTTGACGGTATGAATACGTTTCACGTGTGACATAATGCCAGAGATTAAGAGAATAACTCCTGTTCGAGCGCTTCCAGTTCACTTTTCAATTCGGCTATTGTTCTTTGGATTTCAGCCTTCTGCCTGGGCGGAACCTGTTTGAGGCTGCCCCTGGCCGTGGTCAGAGTCACTTTTAATTTCTCCCATTCGCGGGGCCGGTACTTCCAGGGCCGGTTCAAGGCAGCCTCGGCAGCGGAAGGCGGCTCTATTTGTGAATCATTTAACAGGTGCGTATTTTTTACGCGCTCGGTTTGGAGTAAGCGCAAACGCTGGTCAACATAGCTGGGGCTTTTATGCAGCCCTTCGGCAATCTGGCGGTTGGAAAGATTATACTCATCAGCCAGGAACTTGAAATAGCGGGCCTCGTCAAAGGGTTCGAGGTCTTTGCGCTGGAGATTTTCAATCGCCGCCACGGTGCGGGCTTCGCGGTCGTCATACTGGCGGACAATCGCCGGGACTTGCGTCAACCCGGCCTGACGAGCGGCCCGGCAGCGCCTTTCACCCGCGACCAGTTCATAACGCCCGCCGGGACCGCCCAGCGGCCTGACGATAACCGGCTGCAACAGGCCGCGCTCCTTAATATCGGCGGCCAATTCGGCATCTTCCTGGGGCGAAGCGGTCTGGCGAGGCTGGTCGGGGTTGGGTTCAATAGCGGCCAGGCGGATGAGCTCGATTACTTCAGCCCTTTCGCCGTCCGGCTTTTCTTCGACTTCAGTGGGTTGTCCGGCGGCAATCTTTTGCATATTGCCGCTGCGAGCCTTGAGGTTGGCGAAGAAATCCGGCCTGGCACTGGCTAAAGCCCCTTTGCCTGATTTGGAAGTTTTGACCTTTGAAGTGGTATCGGGTTTATTTGGGGTAGACACGGGCTACAAGCTCCTCTGAAAAAGCATCATATTGTTGGCTGACGGTATGGCGAGGTTCCCAGAATTGTATTGGCCCCCGCTTGGGAATGGTCGAAAGGGCCGTAGAACTGCCAATCCGGGTCGTAAAGACCAGTTCACCCAGGATTTCCCGGACGTTCTGTTCCACTTCCCTGGAAATGGCGGTCCGACCATCGTACATAGTGAGCAAAACCCCGGCTATTTTTAGCTGCCGGTTAACTTTTTGGACCAACTCAATCACGTCAATGAAAGCTTGCAGGCCCATGATAGAGAGAAGCTGACACTGGACCGGCATAACCACCCAGTCGCAAGCAGCCAGGGCGTTGATGGTAAGTAGGCCCAAAGAAGGCGGACTATCCACCAGCACGTAGTCGTAACCAAGTTCGTCCAGCCCCTGGAATTTCCCGGCCAGGACTTGCTCTCTTTGAAATGCACTGACCAGTTCCACTTCAGCCGAAGCCAGCACGATACTGGAAGGTATCAAATCAAAGCCCCATTCGGTAGGAACAATAGTCTCGGCAATATTCAGGCGGTTGTTTTTGAAAAGGTCGTAGGCACTGTAGCGGGTCGAACCCGGCTCAATCAGGCAAGAGGTAGTCAGATTGGCCTGGGGGTCGCCATCTACCAGCAGCACACGCTTACCTTGCTTTACAAGACTCGCCCCGGTCGAAATAGTGGTAGTTGTCTTACCAACCCCGCCTTTTTGTAAACCAAAAACGATCTTGATCACATTAGCTCCCTTTCCCGATAGATGATTTTAAGATGCGTTGATTGGTTTATTGTACCATTTATTTGGCATATTGAACACATTTGGGGGTTCTGGTTGGCCGCAGGTTTGGCGTGTGACTGGCGAAGTTCAACTTCTTCTATCATATTTCTTTTCCGCTATCGTTTCTATAAAGTTTTAACTTACTTTACTATGAAATCCTCCTATTAATATAAGATGCTCGAAGTGGAAGAAAGCAGTAAATACGGCAATTTAACCCGCCTTAAATAGAGTGGCTTTACATAACTATATTATCTAATTTGAAAGGTCAGTCGACTCAATTTTGCCAGATGTGATAAAATCAATCTAACCGGCCAGAAGTAAAAATCAGATTAAAGAAGTGTTGGATTGATGACAAACCAGGAAAAAACCGTTTCAAAAAGAGTCAGGAAAAGTGGCAATCAGCCTGTGTTATTCGGGGAAAGCCCCCTCGAAAACCGGCCCGATGGTGTCAGGGAAAGCC
>JAYSYV010001538.1:0-2722 GCA_043727245.1 Chloroflexota bacterium
CACCGCAGAATTTGGTCAGGTAACGCTGCCCCGTAGCAGAGTCGGTGGCTGTACCGTTCTCTAAAATGTAGGCTTTAATCTCGGCAGCTACTCCGACAGACGTAGTTGCCGCTCCGGCCAACAAAGCATCCCCTGGCCGGTAAGCCGCCAGTTCGACTACCTGCGACAAGCCTCCATAGAGGGCTGCCAGGGTCGAAGTGGCGATTTTATCACCGTGTTCTTCCCAGCAATCGTAATTGGGAATGCGCCAGAGCGCTCCCAGGTAATCTACCAACAAAGCGATAGAATCGTTATAGCGGGCCAATTCCTGGGCAGCTTCGGATGGTTCTAGCGCCCGGCAATAATCCGCCAGGGCGTACAGCCATGTCCCAAAGCCGTCAATTTGAAAAGGAGTCCAGTCTTCGACGCTGGGTTCGCCGTCCACAGTATAGCGGCAATGTAAAACGTCCCGGACCGGGTTAAGCGTTTCACCGGCTTTTACTTTAGCAATCGCGCCCTCGGCCAGGGTACGGTAGCGCTGGATAATATTATTGACCCAATCGTGAAAGCGGCGGCTGGCCGTGATGGTTTCGGGGCGGCCTGTTTCGGATAGGGCCAGGGCGATAAATGCGCCATCTCGAAACCAGGAATAGTGGTACTGGCCGAAATTGGGCGAGGCGATAAATGCGCCCGAATCAGCCTGATTCGCCAGGATAACCTTCAGGCTATTTTCGTAAAGCCAGCCTGTATTCAAGGTCGTAGAAGGAAGCGTCGAATCGACAGTCATAGTAAATCCTTTGATTGAATAATTCCCAGGCTTTCAGCCGGTTATTCAAGCCTATCTCAATAGGGTCAATGTTTAGCCGGTAAAAAGTTTTCTGACTACTGGCTACTTTTCATCCCTTGACGGCCCCGGCACTGATGCCCTGGATGAAATAGCGCTGGAAAATCAGGAAGACGATAATCACCGGCACGATAGCGATCAGGGAGCCGGCAAATACCAGCCCCCACTGAGTGCCGTGACTCTGCTGGAATAGGCGCAGGGCTACCGGCAGCGTGCGTAATTTCTCGTCCTGGATTGAAGTTAAGGCCCAGGTAAATTCGTCCCAGGCTCCCATAAAGCTGAAGATTGCCATTGCGGCCAGGGCCGGTTTGACCAGCGGCAGCATTATCCGCCAGAAAGTGGACCAGATTCCGGCCCCATCAATCGCGGCGGCATCCTGTAAGTCTTGCGGTATTTCCTCGAAAGAACCCCGTAAGAAGAAAATATTGACCGCCGAATTAGCCGAATATGCTACCACCAGGCCGTGTAAACTGTTGAGCAGCAGCAAATTTTTCGCCAGCACGAACTGGGGAATAATCAGGACCAGTCCCGGAACCATCATGGTCCCCAGGATTGAATAGAAAAGAATGGTCCGGCCCGGAAAGCTATAACGGGCGAAAGCGAAGGCCATCATAGAGGATAACACCAGGATGATAACCGTTGCCGCTACCGAGACTACCAGGCTGTTGCTGAAGTAGAGGCCAAAATTCTCGGAGTTCCAGGCTCGCTCGAAATTGGCGGTAGTCGGGTTTTCGGGGATAAATTTGGGCGGGAACTCAAAAATGTATTGATTAGGTTTAAAGGCTGTGCTGACCATATACAGCAGCGGAACAACCGAGATAACCGTCCAGAATATTAGTATCAGATAAATTGCCACTATCAGAAGCGGGTGGCGGCGGTCAATTACCGCTACTTCGGATTTTTTGAAACCTTTTCGCCAGCGGTTAGAGAGGCTGGCGGTAGTCAACAAGATTTTAGGCCGGACTTGCATGATTTTCCCTCTTACCTCCTAGTATTCCACCGGGCGGCGTAAGAATTTAATTTCCAGGATGCTGACGATGAAAATTCCAGCGGTAAAAATCCAGCTTAAAGCCGCGCCATAACCCAGGTCCAGAAACTTGAAAGCTTCGCTATACATATAGGTCATGAGGGTTTCGGTAGAGTGCTGAGGGCCGCCTCCTGTCATTACATAGACCTGAATAAAGACGTTAAAGGCTCCAATCGAGAGCATAACCGTGGCAAACAAAACGGTCGGGCGAATCAGGGGCAGGGTGATGTGCCAGAAACGTTTCCAGGTGTTAGCTCCATCAATCGCCGCCGATTCGTACAGGGTTGGCGGGACTGATTGCAACCCGGCCAGGAAAATCACCATGGTCCAGCCGACACCCTTCCAGATACCCAGGACGCAAATCGCGAATAAAGCCGTGACCGGGTTCTGGAGCCACGCCTGGTAAGAGGGGATGATATGTAGAATATCTTTCAGTAGATAATTGAGCAGACCGGCCTGGCTGTTGTAAAGATAGACAAATATCAGCGACACTACCAGCCAGCTTGATACTACCGGCAGGTAAAACATGGTACGGAAGAAACTGCGAAAGGGTAATTTCTGGTTGACCAGTAAGGCCACGCCCAGGCCAAAAATTAACTGGCCCGGCACGCTTATAACCGCGTACATAATCGTATTGCGGAGAGCTTGCCAGAAAATCTCATCCCCGAAAGCTCTGGTGTAGTTGTCCAGGCCGACAAAGGGGCTGGGCTTGATGAGGTTCCACTGGAAGAAGCTCATCACGAACATATTTATCAGCGGGTAAACCGTCCAGACCAGGAACAAAATTACTCCCGGCGCGATAAAGAGGTAGATTGGCAGAGCCTTCTTGAAAGGTTCCCAGCGCGAGCGAGCGATTGGCGCGGGCGGCCTTT
>JAYSYV010001539.1:0-2721 GCA_043727245.1 Chloroflexota bacterium
CCGGTCTGGACCACCAACCCGCCCGTACCCAGGGTATAGCGGCCAAAATCAATAAAACCACAGCCACCAGTTTCGACATAGCAGATTGGCCGTTCCCGCAAGGCCACCAGACCCATTTCAAGTTTGTGTCCGCATGGGGGACAAAAATTCATCCGCATTCTAACCGCCAGTTTCCTATTCCTGAAGCCAATCAAGCTCGCTAAGTGTACTCACCTGGCCTGATTTTGTCAAAGACTGCCAGCGGCAACCCGGCCAATGCTTCCTCAAAATTGCCATAATAATGATCAAATAACTTGTGCCTTAAAACCGGGTTCCTGGGCGCGGGCTGTGCCTGTTTCACACCACTGGCGCACGGGGCAGCGCTGGCATTGCGGTACTGACGGCAAACAAATGGCCCGCCCATGCTGGACCATCAGGCGGTTAATCGTGAACCAGTAGGGAGCGGGCAGGATTTTTTCGAGGGCTTTTTCGGTTTGTTCGGGTGTTTTGGTCTGATACCAGCCTAGCCGGTTAGTAATACGGTGGACGTGGACATCAATGCAGAGGGCCGGAATACCAAAAGCATAGACCAGCACGCAATTGGCAGTCTTACGGCCAACACCGGGCAGAGCCAGCAGTTCATCTATGGTGTTAGGAACCTTGCCGCCAAAATTATCGCGTAGTAACTGGCCGATTTCCTTGATGCGCGGCGCTTTTACTTCCGGGTAAGATGACCCATACAGCAATTTCTCCAATTCGTCTACCGGCGCATCGGCCAGGGTGGTGGCATCAGGGTAGCGGGCAAACAGGCGGTTGGAAACTTTGGTGGTCTGTTCCTCGCGAGTGCGCTGCGAAATGACCGTCGCAATCAAAACCTGATAGGGGTCGGTCAGTTCGACAGAGCCTTTACCAAAGTAAGTCCCAGCCAGAGTATCCAACACCTGCGGAATAAATTCTTTCCAATCCTGCTGCGTTTCCAAAGCTGCTCTCCTAGTATAAAGTAGTCCCTTACTTAAAGCCTACAAACCTATCCAAGCCCTCTGAAACCACAAGCAAAGCACAAACCGGTCCAACCTCTTAGTTCAGGTTACTAAATCAGATATTTCCGACCGCTTCAACTACAAATCCCCCGGTGTCGTTCAGGCTAACGGTGTACAGCAGGTCAAAGCCTTCTTGCAGGGTCGGCGGCTGTAGCTTGTGGGAAGTGGCAAACAGGGCTTTATCCGGCACTCTTTCAAGGCCGGTACGGGCGGCATTCCGCCTCAAACTGCCGCTAAGGTCGGGCAGGAAGTAATAAGCGATTACCAGGAATCGGGCCGCTTTGGCCGCTTTGAGATATTTAGCGCGAGCTTCGATAGTCGGATTGGTTTTGTCCACCACGAAAGGCTGTTTCATCCCCAGACAGGCCCGCAAGAGCAGGTCTTCCCGGTGAATGGTCTTCAGCATATCCATACTGATGCGGATATGGGTATTAAAGAACAGCTCTTTGAAAAAGGTAGACTTTCCAGCCCCTTGCAGCCCGATGAAGATTATAGCTTGCATTTTTAAAAACCAGCCCAAGGATATATTGAATTAGAAATGTAACAATTTGTGGAAGTGGGACAACTAATTCTCGGAGATAGTCCTTTGAATTTATCTAAAATTATGGATTTGGTCGCCCAGGTTTTCCCGGCATCCTTTGTAACCAGCAATTTATTTTCAGAGTTTATTAAATAGCAAGTCATATTATTTGGACAACTAATATCAGCCAGATTTGGGATTTTAGGTACTGTTTGTTCATTCCAGGTCATCCCTTTATCATAGGTAGCTAATATTGATCCATTGTCACCTAATGCGAAACAATTAGTTATTGAAGGGCAACTTAAAGCCTTAAAGGTTTTTGTGGTCGAAGTAAAAGCTTGTTTATTCCAGGTTTCACCAAAATCACGTGTAAGAAAAATACCATCACTATTTACAGCATAACAGGTTAGCTCATCAGAGCATACCAGGTAATTATAATTGGTAGGATTAGTAAAAAACCACTCCCAGGTTTGCCCTGAGTCAATTGTGCGGATTACTCGTCCGCCATCTCCGATTAACAAGCATTTGCTTGAGCTAACACAAGTTATAAACCGGCTATATTGAAGTTCACTTTCTATTGAAGTATTACGGCGAGCTTTCAAGTAAATATCTAGATTGGCTTGATTTACGGTTAAAATTTTATTGTTGGTAAGGCTAGTCCAGGTTTTGCCTCCATCTTTAGTTGCTGTTACACCAATTGGATCAATATTAAAGTTTATTTTCCAACACTCATCTGTGTTCAAACAACTAATGCCTGCGCTATGAATATTATAGAAGAAAAAGGTTCGCCATGTTTTTGAGCCTTCCCTAACCATATTAAAGAAATTGTAACGTCCCCTGTCTGTTATTCCAACCTGCATACAAGTTTTTAGTACTCTACATTCCAGCCTTTCAAATCCCGCAAATTCGTCTAAATTTGGATTTGTTTGAGTTATTACAAGAGACCATGTATCCCCACTGTCAGAAGTCGCTGCTACATAGACTGTTCCCATTTCTTGCGTTTTATTGGATCTTGTAGGATCGCCATGGTACGTAGTTTGAACTGCCGTGGATGAGTAAGCAGTTGTGGGAACCTCAGTATATGCAGTGGTGGAAACAGGTTGAGTTTGAACCGGGGAAGATGTTGTAATTGGTAAGGAAGGTGTGGTAGTAAGAAGCTTAACCGTGGCGGTAGCTTCTAAA
>JAYSYV010001540.1:0-2721 GCA_043727245.1 Chloroflexota bacterium
CAAGAGTTAATTTACAAAGTACTTACACCTGTCTTCATAAATATTTATTACCTCTGGTTACTGGCTGCTTCCCCTGGCTTGACAACCCGGCTAAACCATAATATTAACTTACGTATAAGTTAGTTACTTTAGAGGTGAAAAGTTACTCAATGTTGAAAGCTGATTTAAGAACCACAAACACCAGAGAACGGGTTATCCTGGAAGCGCGGCGGCTTTACGAAGCCGGGGGTTACAATCACCTCAATTTAGATGTGATTGCCCGGACGCTTAAAATAACCCGCCCAGCTCTTTATTTCCACTTTCCAGATGGAAAAGAGCAGCTTTTGCAGGAAGTTATCGAGGCATTTGGCACTGAGATTGTCGGTCAACTCCATGAGGCAATTGTTGGGTGTGCCACTGTTAAGGGCCAGCTAAGAAGTATCCTGTTATACGTGACGACCAAGCCCTTGATTGACTCCAGAGAGCTTTGCCAGGCCGAACTGGAAGATTTGCACCTGGAAACCCGCAAGAAGTTGCAGGATGTTTTTCAGAATATAAGCCAGGTCATTGCCGGGATAGTCGAAGAAGGTATCAACGGTGGTGAATTGCGTCCGGTTGATCTGAATATCGCAGTTTTTAGTTTCATGTCGCTTTGCCAGCAAGTCGAGCAGTTCGTTAACTTGCGCCTACAATTACCCCAGGAAACGTGCGGAAGGTTCCCGGAAAAAGTTGAAGATATGGTTGATGGCTTGCTAGATTTGTGGTTTGATGGGATTTCAAGCCCTGCCAAAAAATAATTTTTTGAGAATATACATTACTTATAAGTAAGTTAGCTTCTCGGAAAGGACTCTGCCAAATAGATGATGACTACAGGCCGAAAGTATGCCATCGCCCTGACCGCCGGGTTGGGGTTGATTATGGGTATACTTGATAATACTATTGTTAATATAGCTTTAATACCAATCTCCAAAGACCTGAAAGTAGACCTGGCGACCGTCCAATGGTTGGTAACGGGTTACTTTCTCTCGCAAGCCGCAGTTATTCCGGTCGCCGGTTATCTGGGCAACCGCTTTGGTTCGCGGCGTATCTTTATGCTGTGCGTGGCCTTCTTCACGCTCGGTTCGCTGTTGTGCGGGATTGCCCAGGATGCCACTTTACTGATAATCTTCCGGGTTATTCAGGGTCTGGGAGCCGGGGCGCTATTCCCCCTCGGCCAAAGCCTGGCCCTCAACCCGTTCGAGCCGCACGAACGAGCCAGAGCGATGTCAGTTATTGTCTTGCCGGTCTTGCTGGGACCAATTCTTGGCCCAATCCTGGGCGGCTGGCTCAATGATACTTTTAACTGGCACTATTTATTCCTGATTAACGTGCCGATTGGCATCATTACGGTTTATCTGACCTGGCGCGTTATGCCCGCTGACAAACCGGTTGAAGCCGCTATCAATAAACCCTTTGATTATATAGGTCTAACGCTTTCAACCCTGGGTATTCTGAGCATTGTCTATGCTTTTACCCTGGTTAACCAGGTTGATGCTGCTACAAAAACCGCCCTCAATCCGGCAGGGGTAGCTTACGGTTGGAGTTACTGGCTGGTCTGGACCCTGGCCGGGGCCGGAGTGGTCCTTATTGCGGTCTTCTCGGTTTACGAGTTACGGCTTGATGAACCAATAATGGATTTGCGACTGTTCAAAGATTACAATTTTACTATTTCCAGCATTATTACCTGCGTATTAAGCGCAACCGTCTTTGGGTCGCTGCTGCTGCTGCCGGTTTTCTTACAGCAAATACGCCTGCCACACATGTCGGCCCTGGATACCGGTTTGGCCCTGGTTCCACAAGGGGTTGGAATTATGATCGGGGCCAGCGGAGGGGGACTACTTTTTAACAGGATAGGCGCACGCATATTGACGGGCGGTGGAACCCTTCTGGTGATAATCGCGTTCTGGCAGTTCGGCAACCTGACACCTGTCAGCGATGGCTGGAATATGGTTCCCTGGAATCTGCTGCTGGGTATCGGCCTGGGCCTGACCTTCATCCCCTCCCAGACGCTGGCTTTCCTGACCTTGACCGGACCGGCCCTGGCTAAAGCCAGTTCCCTGTTCAATGTAACGCGCCAGATTGCCAGTACGATAGCGACCGCCGTAATCGTTACCCTTCTGGTGCAGCAAACCACTTCACATGCCACTCAACTCCAGGCTAGCCTGCCACCAGGCACAACACCCCCGAATCCGAGCGACCCCCAGTTTGTTAAAGCTATGGAACAGCTTGCTTCACAGGCTGGAACCCAGGGTAGTAACGATGTGTTTATCTACCTGGCTATCGGGACAATCCTGGTGTTCTTGCTGTCCTTCCTGCTCCCCAGCCGGAAGACAATTGCCGATCAAGAGGCAGCCCATCGAGCTATTGGTGAAGAAGCCGGACCAATCCCGGTCCAGGTGGGATAAGTCGCACATGGTTTATTTGAACATATAAAGTAAAGAGCCAGTAACCGATATACAACTTCCCGGTTACTGGCTCTTTTTACGCTGACTGCAACTGACCTCTCAAAATCGCTCTATTAAACTAACCTTCATTTTGGTTCAGGGTGACAAAGTTAGAGTTTTGAGGCTAAATTGTCAGATTAGATACAAAGTAAGACCGCTTAATAGCTTGATCAGTAAATCTTTTGGTGATTCGCTGATGTTTACAATATGTATTTATTTCATTAAATAGGGTAGATTAACCATTCCGGCCTGGATTTGG
>JAYSYV010001541.1:0-2719 GCA_043727245.1 Chloroflexota bacterium
GGCTACCAGACGGGCGGCCAGCATCCGGTCATAGCGCTGAGCCGGACTCAGTCCAGCCGAAGAAGCCAGACCGGGCGGCAGAGTAAGGCGCAACAAAACCGCTCGGTCGCCCATGGACCGCAATTCGATTTTAGCACCGTCCAGAATTTTACCGGTGGAAAGCGGGGGGATTAAAGCCATCTCAAACCGGCTGGCCTTCGTGTATAGGCACTGAAATCTGAATCCCCTCCTGCTCCAAACGTTCTTTAAGAGCGCGGGCAATCGCCGGGGCGGTCGAGCCGTCACCGTGGATGCAAACCGTATCGGCCTGTAATGTCAGAACCGTCCCATCTATAGCCACGATTTCACCCTGCTTGACCAACCGGACGACCTGCTCGGCTGACTGTTGGGGGTCGGTAATCAGGCTGCCCGCCAGGCGGCGGCTGACCAGCGAACCATCGGCGTTATAGGCCCGGTCCGCAAAGGCTTCCCGAACCACCCGCAAGCCTGCTTTCCGGCCTTCCTCAATCATCATCGGGCCGGTCGCCAGGCATACAAAAGCCAGTTCCGGGTTGTAACGAAAGACGGCCCTGGCATAAGCCTGGGCAATGACCGGTTCCTGGGCCGCCACGTTATAAAGCATTCCGTGAGCCTTGACATGGGTCAGCCTGGCTCCGGCAGCCCGGACGAACCCGTCTAATGCGCCAATCTGGTAAATTATTAGCGCTTCGATTTCATCCGGGGTCATGTCCATTTTACGCCGCCCGAAGCCCTGCAAATCAGGGTAGGAAGGATGCGCTCCGATAGCCACGCCTTTCTCAACGGCCAGTTGGACCGTTTTCTCCATCACCAGCGGGTCGCCAGCGTGGAAACCGCAGGCGATATTGGCCGAGCTGACATAGTTCAATAACTCGGCATCCTGGCCTAAAACGTAGTTGCCAAAGCTTTCACCCATGTCACAGTTTATGTCAATCTGGAAGTCCATAGCTATTCTCCCCAGGTATCCGAAAATAATTTAACTTGTCAGCCGCTATTTTTAGCGTTACCATAAATTCGATTGAGCAGAAGGAATTTTTAGGTTAGAACTGGAAATTTAGCAGCTTTAGCATAGCCTTGCCTTATACAAAGACTATAGCTGAAGATGCTACCATACCCGCCCATAATGGCGCAACCTTGATGACAATGACCAGAGAACTAAGGACGCGGTTTAATCGAAACCGCCACTAAATTAAAATATTTCAGATAGCTTTCCCGGGAACCCGCTTTCTGTTTGACTACCGGCCAAATAAATAATTTCGGTTTAACTCATGAGGTTTTATGCACCCAATAGCGACTGACGACCAACCGGCCAAAGAAAATCTAGCCGCGCCTAAAGCTAAATTACTTTCTAAAGGCTGGTCGGACTTTAAAGCGGCTTTTGAAAACGTTCCGAAAGCCTTCGGGCTGCTCTGGAAAGCCCACCCTGGGGCCACGCTAGGGATGGCCGGGGTAACCGTCTTAACTGCCTTTACCCCGCTGGCCCAGGCATGGTTGAGCAAACTTATAATTGATACGATTGTTGACAGTCTTAACCGCAAGTTGCCGGTTGAGGTAAGCATCGGCCATGTCTTGCCCTACGTCCTGATGGAATTCGTGGTTTTTACCCTCAGCATTGCTAATAACCAGATTCGGACGCTGCTGGAACATATCGCCAATGCCCGGTTAGGCCACTCTATCAGCACTGCGATTATTCGCAAGGCGATTGACCTGGACCTGGCTTATTTCGAGGATGCCGAGTTTTATGACAAGATGCAACGGGCCCAGGAGGAAGTCAGTTACCGCCCCCTGATCGTGGTCAATAACAGTTTTCTGCTGGTTCAAAACCTGATTACTATGATTTCGCTAATTGCGCTGCTTTTAGCTTTTGGGCCGCTGGTAGCCCTGCTGCTCTTTGGTGGGGTGATACCCTCGTTTATCGCCCAGCTAAAATATAGCAAGCTGCGCTTTAGCCTGCTGACCTGGTATTCGCCGGAAGCCCGGCGGCAAAGTTACTGGCAATCCCTGATGACAACCAATGAGGCGGTCAAAGAAATTAAACTTTTCGGATTGGGCTTGCCGCTGTTAAACCGCTATAACGACTTGTTCTGGACTTATTACAAAAAAGATAGCGCCCTGGGGGTTCGCAGCACCCTGATGGGTTTGCTGTGGGGATTGGTTGCGACAGCTAGCTACTACGGCGCTTTTGGTTGGGTGGTCTACCGGACCCTGAACGGCGAGCTGACCCTGGGCGACCTGACGCTTTATATGACAGTGCTGCGCCAGAGCCAGGGTAGTTTTCAGGGTTTGTTCTTCAGCATCGGCGAAATTTACGAAGGTAGCCTGTACATGAGCAACTTGTTTAACTTTCTCGGCCTTGCGCCAAAAGTTAAGCCGCCCGACCAGACCCGCCCGGTTCCATCCCCTTTCCGGCAGGGCATCGAATTTCAGGATGTCTCTTTTCAGTATCCGGGCCGGGCAGATTGGGCCTTGCATCACCTGAATTTGAAAATCGGGCCGGAAGAAAAACTGGCCCTGGTCGGCTCAAACGGGGCGGGCAAAACTACCCTGGTTAAGTTGCTGACCCGCCTCTACGAACCGACCGAGGGAAGAATATTGCTGGACGGGGTAGACTTACACGACTACGACCTGGCCGAACTCCGCCAGCATATCGGCGTAATCTTCCAGGATTTCGTGCGCTACCAGGCTACGGCGCGGGAAAATA
>JAYSYV010001542.1:0-8339 GCA_043727245.1 Chloroflexota bacterium
TGTGCTGGATTAAGCCGTTTGACCGATAGTATTCGGGTTACTCAATCATCAAATTATTGTACAGTATAAAGTATAGATAGCAACAACTAATGTTTATAAAGCGACCAAGTTTACAAAAGTTACTACCCGGAGAAATCAGACCGATTATCAATTATTTTAAGACAAAAATATAATGCCGAATTCTTCATAAGTATAGCAAGTTTTATTCCTGAAAATAGCCTCTTAGTGTAGACTCCTGAGTTAATGCTGGCCTGATTTACTGAAATCAGAGCTTGCCAGGGAGAGTTTGATTTGCTCGACTATAACCGGTGTCAGGCCCATTATGGTTCCGACCTGGGCAAAGGCCGGGGCAGCGGGTCCAAAAACGAGCAAGGGAACAGGGTTCAGAGTGTGTAACCTGGAGCCTAGATTTTCCATATTGCCGTGGTCGCTGCAAATTACCAGGCTGGTTTGAGAGCTTTTGAAGGTCATTATACCCTCAATAAGCCCGTCTACTTCCCGTAGGACTTCCCTGGCCCGGTCCATATCCTGGGCATGGCCGGCATAATCCGGCAGATAACTCTCGAATAGAGTCACATCATACCGTTCAGCCAGGTGGGCCAACCTCCGCCCGGCTTCCTGGGGCAAGATAAGCGGTATCTCGAAGCCCCGCGAACTGCTGTAGCGGTTGGTTATATCCCAGAAGAGAGCTTCTCCCCGCTCGTAATCGTCCGGCATCCGAAAGGGTACGCCGGAAGTAATATTGAGCAAAGCCCCGACCGAATAGCGCAATTTGCGATTTTCGATAGCCTCGAAGTAACCCTGAGTATAAAGATTGGCCGCTGTAGCCCGTCCACCCAGCGCCAACACCTGTTTAAAAAGACCACTTTCTTCCAGCAAAATACGCAAGGAGCCGTTGGCGAAACCGGTCAGGTGGCGGCCCAGGAAAGCTGGGGCGTTGCGCCCGGTATACAATGCCGTCTGACCTGTGGCGCTCTGCGGACGGCCCGGCACTCCCAGGAGCGCATCCACCGGCTTTAGCAGAGTGTCTGGGGTGTGAATCTCTGGTCCGGCCAGCAGCGGCGTACCCAGCAAACCACTCAGGAAAGGCATTGGGTCATCCGAACCGGGAGCGGTTGGCGTAAAAGGATTATCGGGATTGGCCGGAGCCAGCCCAATGCCATCCAGAAAAAGAAAAATAAAATGATGAGTTTGTAGCTCGGCCAGTGGGTTGCCTCTCTCGTCCTGCTAATTTAAGGGACAGAATTTGGCAGTCTGTCAGGAGGCTAATCTTAACCCAGTTGATTTAAAATAACAAGCCACTGTAAATTTATAACAAGCACTGCCGGGTAATGTTTGACAGAGCAGGACCAAAAGTGCATAATTTAGCCCAGTTTAATGGAAATAGTTATATTTTGAGCAAGTGTTTTGTCAAACTGCTCGGCCCAAGAATTCTACATAGAGGAGAACCAGCTTAGATGGCACAAATCAAGTTCGGGACGGACGGATGGCGGGCAGTAATTGCCGAAGATTACACTTTCGAGAATGTTCGCAAAGTTTCCCAGGCCGTAGCGGATTATATAAGAGATGAAGGACGCGCCCAGGACGGTATAATTATCGGGTATGACACCCGGTTCGCGTCGGAGAATTTCGCGGCGGCAGTGGCCGAAGTGCTGGCCGGTAACGGCATCAAGTCCATATTATCGGATAAATTTGTGCCTACACCGGTTATAAGCTATGCCATTACCGACCGGAAAGCCGGGGCCGGAGTGGTTATCACGGCCAGCCACAACCCACCGACTGACAACGGTTTCAAATTCAAACCCTACTATGGCGGTTCGGCCTCACCTGAAATCGTGGCAGAAATAGAAAGCCGACTCGAGGCTGAAGTCAAAAGAATGCCGTTTGCCCAGGCGCAAAGCCAGGGTTTAATCGAGTATTTCGATCCCTCTACCGCTTATATCGAGCAGTTAGCCCGAATTGTGGACCTGGAAGGCATCAAGAAAAGCAACCTGAACATCATGGTGGACCCCATGTGGGGAGCCGGACAGGGTTATTACCCCCGGATTCTGGGCGGTGAAAACGTGACAGTCGGCCAGATTCACGGCGAGCGAAACCCACTTTTCCCCGGTATGCACAACCCGGAACCGATTGCCCGGAATTTGACCGAGCTGATGAAGGTCATGAAGGATAGCCATTCGGACCTGGGGATCGCGAACGATGGCGATGCCGACCGGGTGGGTATCGTAGATGAAAACGGGCGCTTTGTAAACCAGCTAGAAGTCTATGCTTTGCTGGCGCTCTACATGCTGGAAGTGCGCGGAGAACGCGGCCCGATGGTCAAATCTCTCTCAACCACCAGCATGGCCGAAAAATTGGGCAAGCTTTATGGAGTGGAGGTCTTTGAAACGCCG
Source organism: Chloroflexota bacterium (assembly GCA_043727245.1). GTDB lineage: Bacteria > Chloroflexota > Chloroflexia > Chloroheliales > Chloroheliaceae > 54-19. The sequence goes on from JAYSYV010001542.1 coordinate 2,394, forward strand.
GTCGGGTTCAAGCACATCGGCCCAAAAATGATGGAGACTAATGCTATTATTGGCGGCGAAGAAAGCGGTGGCTTTGCCTTCCGGGGCCACATCCCGGAGCGCGATGGCATCCTTTCCGGCCTGATGATTGCGGACATGATGGTCAAGCTGAAGAAGACTGCCAGCGGCCTACTGGAGTATCTCAATGAGAAAGTCGGCCCGCATTTTTATGACCGGATTGACTTCAAGTTCGAGCAATCCAGGCGGGAGGAGATTATTGACAGGCTTTACACCAATCCGCCCAAAACTATCGCCGGAATGGCGGTCGTTCGCAGCCGGACGGATGACGGCTTCAAGTATTACAGCGAGGATGGAAGCTGGCTGCTGATTCGCTTTAGCGGTACTGAGCCGATTATGCGGGTCTATACCGAAACCAGTTCGCCGGAAAAAGTCCGACAAATGCTGGAACAGGGCCGCTCGATGACCGGAGCCTAAAATTAGCAGACACAGGTGTCTTTAAGCCTATTTCAATTTTTAATCTGCAAAGCTAAAAATATGACTGCTTATTTTGAAAAGAATGAAATTGACCGCTCAATGCACCAATATTACGAGCAGCGGGCGGAAGAATATGACGAATGGTACAACCGGGTCGGACGTTACAACGACCCCCGGACCAATGCGGCCTGGCACGCCCAGGTAGCCGAACTGGGCCGGGAAGCAGCCCGTTTCGGGGGCATGTTGAACCGTTACCCTGGCATGCAGGCGCTAGACCTGTGCTGCGGAACCGGCAAGTGGACCCCTTTCTTCGCCCGAAGCCTGAGCGATAGTGGCCGGGTAGTGGCTTATGATTATTCCCCGGCCATGCTGGGTCAGACTCAGGCCCGGCTAGAGGAAGAAGACCCGGCTTTACTGGAGAAAATTCTTTTTACCAGAGGTGATGCCTATCTGCTGCCTTTTGCCAGCCAGACCTTCGACATGGTATTTTTTGGCTTCTGGTTAAGCCACGTTCCCCACAAACGGGTTACGCCTTTCTTTAATGAGATAAAGCGGGTCTTAAAACCGGGCGGCATCGTCTTAATTTTCGACTCGGCCATGCGATCTGGTGTACCTCGTGAGGAGATTGCCCACCGTTCCCTCAATGACGGTTCGGTCCACGATGTGCTTAAAATTAACTATACTCCCCCCGAATTGAAAAACCTCTTAGGCCAGGTTTTCCCGGTCAGCGATGCTCGCCAGACCTACGATTTCTTCCTGATAGGTCAGGCTTCTAAGTAGGAGTTAATAATTGGTGGATGCGTTTATAACCTACCTCATACAACTCCGTCCCACTGACTACTGGCTACTTTGCATTTGCCTTCCCCTGATTTGGGTTTGCATGGGCAGGTGAAAATGTTTTATACTTGGACCAATATTTTGGCGTACAAGAACATGGTCAGGAAGTAACCGATTAATGAAACTGCTTGATATACCGCTCTTTCCATTGGAGTTAGTGCTATTTCCCCAGATGGTGCTGCCGCTTAGAATTTTCGAGGCACGTTATCGCCTGATGATTAACGAATGTCTCAAAAATAACACCCCTTTCGGGGTCTTGTTGCTGCAAGAAGGCGACTCGGTTCAGGAAGGCCGTTTTCAGGTCGAACCGGCCCAACCTTTCAATGTTGGCACGCTGGCACGGATTACCGAAGTGGCCCAACTGGAAGAAGGCGGGATGCTCATTACAACGGTAGGAACCGAGCGCTTTCGCCTGCTCGAATACCGCAACGACAAGCCTTTTATGACGGGTGATATTGAAATCTGGCCTGACGATGACCAGCCCGAAGAACTGGAAGCAGATGTTTTGCAAGAAACTGTCTCCAGGGTCAAACTGGTCTTTGAGCAATACCTCCGAATTTTGATGGGAATGGCCGGGAAACGCATTCAGACTCTGGATATTCCCGATGAAGCCGACATGCTTTCCTTTGTGGTTCCCAACTGGCTCTATATCAGCACCCAGGATAAACAAATGTTGCTGGAAGCTCCCGGCTTGCGGACGCGGCTCGAAACCGAACTGCAATTATTGGAAACTGAAACCAATTTCCTCAAGAATATCAAAGCCAAAACCAATCAGCCTGCTACTCCTGAAGCACCCTCCCCCGGCGAAACCAATGAGGCCGCCTGGAAAGAATCTAATTTATATAACCTGCGCGACCGCTTTAGTTCTAACTAGCGGCGGCTTTACCTCCGAGTCTGACAAGGGGAAATCTTTAACAAACCATCCGGCTATTGTATAATAAAGCCAATTTTACAAGTCGTTTTATTTTCAACAGGCTTCTCACCGTTGAATTTGAGATAAAATCTGAAGGAGGCGTGCCGGAATGGCAGCTACGATTAAAAAAGTAGGCATAATGGGGTGTGGGTTGATGGGTAGCGGAATTGCCCAGGTAGCGGCTCAAGCTGGATTTGAAACAATTGTAGGTGAGGTATCGGAAAATCTTTTGGGCCGGGGAATTGGCCGGATTCAGACGTTTTTAGGTAAGGATATAGAAAAAGGTAAGCTTTCCAGGGAAGAAGGGGAAGCGACCCTCAAGCGGCTTAAAGGAACTACAGACCTACAAAATTTCGCCGATTGCGACCTGGTAATAGAAGCCATCATCGAAAATATGGACGAAAAACGCAAGCTTTATAGTGCGCTGGATAGTATATGCAAGCCGGAAACGATTTTTGCCAGCAATACTTCGTCCCTGCCGGTGATTGAAATGGCTACTTCCACCAAACGGGCCGACCGGGTGGGCGGTCTGCATTTCTTCAATCCGGTCCCGATCATGAAGCTGGTCGAGGTAGTCAAGACTATCAGCACCAGCGATGAAACTATTGAAAGCCTGAAAAGTTTCGGGCAGTCCGTCGGTAAGACAGTCGTCCTAGCCAAAGATACGCCCGGCTTTATCGTAAATCTGCTGCTAGTACCCTACATGTTGGACGCAATCCGGGCCTTAGAAACCGGGGTCGCCAGCCGCGAAGATATTGACAACGCTATGAAGCTGGGCTGCGGCCATCCAATGGGACCTCTAACTCTGCTCGACTTTGTAGGTCTGGACACTACCTATTACATTGCGAATATTATGTTTGATGAATTTAAAGAAGCCCGTTATGCCCCGCCGCCGCTGCTGCGCCGCATGGTCCTGGCCGGGCAATATGGCCGCAAGTCCGGCAAAGGTTTTTACGATTACAACCAGTAAAGGAAAATATGGAATACACTGCTATCCTGGTAGAGCGCGAGGCCGCTGAGAAAATCGCTTTCGTTACCGTCAACCGGCCTGACAAGCTCAATGCCCTGAACAGTATGGTATTGAAAGAGTTAGGGGCGGCCTTCGATGAACTAGCCGCCGACGAAAATGTCCGGGCCATTGTGATGACCGGGGCCGGGCAGAAGGCTTTTATTGCCGGGGCCGATATTGCCGAGCTAAACACCATCCCGGACCCGGTGCATGGAGCCTATCACGCCCACCTGGGCCAGGCGCTCTGCTTCAAAATCGAGAGGCAGCGCCAGCCGGTAATTATGGCAATCAACGGTTACGCCCTGGGCGGCGGCCTGGAACTGGCGATGGCCGGGGATATTCGGATAGCCGCCGAAACGGCCCGGTTGGGCCAGCCTGAAATCAACCTGGGCCTCATTCCAGGCTTTGGCGGAACTCAACGACTACCCCGCCTGATTGGTAAAGGTCTTGCCAAGCTAATGATTTACGGAGGCGAAGCAGTCACAGCCCAGGAGGGTTTGCGAATAGGGCTGGTGGACCGGGTAGTGCCACTGGCTTTGCTGAACGAAGAAGCCCGCAAGCTGGCTATAAGTCTCGCTGGAAAAGCGCCGTTGGCTCTGACGATGGCTAAAGCCGCCATCAACCAGGGAGTTGAAGTGGACCTTGACCGGGGTTGCGACATTGAAGCCGCCAATTTCGGGCTGCTCTTTAGCACTGCCGATAAAACCGAGGGAACCAAAGCCTTTCTGGAAAAGCGCCCTGCCAATTTCAAAGGAATTTAGCGTTTCCGGAGATTAGAGAATCAACACAAAATATTTTGGTGAGTTAACACAATGGGAGATAATAGTGCAGAATGATACGTACTGGCAAGAAACTCTGGCAGGTATTCGGGTGGCCATTGACCAATTAGATGGTGAAATTATTCGTTTGCTGGGCGAACGTGGCAAGCTGGTACATAAGGTAGGTGAGCTAAAATCCCATGTGGGCGCTGTCAGAGTGCCGGAACGCGAGCGCCAGGTGGTCGCACGGGCCGCTCGTTTGGCCGAGGAAAACGGCCTGGATGCTGCTTTCGGCCAGGAACTTTATCATTTTTTGTTAAATTATTTTGCCACTCGCGAAGAACAACAGGTTCTCGAAAGAACTTCAAAGCTGGAAACGCGTGCTGACTAGAAAAACTATGCCGGATAAAAAACAGCCCAGCTTCAGCGTCCGGCAGGGTTGCGCTACCGATTTACCGGTGGTTGCACAGATTTGCAGTGACGTGTATGGCGGAAGCGATTATATACCTGAAATGTGGGAGGAATGGACTGCCAGCCCGCAAAACAAGGGTTTTATCGTAGAAATGGATGGACAATCGGTAGGATTATATTTGCTCCGGCTGAATGTTGCCGGTTCTGATACCGGCTGGATTCAGGGAGTGCGGGTCGCGACCGCTTTTAAAAAGCAGGGGGTGGCCCGGTTTATTCTCGAACACGCCATCCGGCAAAGCCGGGAGTTATCCCTGAATTTTATCCAATATGCTACCGCCCAGGATAATTTGCCAATGCACCGGCTGGCTGGTCTTTACGGTTTCTGGCATGTAGGCAACTTTTTAAACTACAATTATGTAAGAGGCCAAGTTTCGCCACACGGTAATGCGCGGGCCAGTCGGCTGGTAACTACTTCGGAATTTGACGAAGCTTACCGCTTACTACTGGAGTCGCCGGAACACCAACTTGGACACGGTATTTATTGTAATACCTGGAACTGGAAACCCCTCAACATGGACACCTTCCGGCAGCACCTGGAACGCCGCGAAGTGTACTGCCTGACGGGCGCTTTGAAAGTGCTTGCTATACTGTGCCGGGCTGAGAATGATAGCCACTGGATAGCCTTTCTGGCCGGTGATACGGCTTCCAAATTGCCTTTGTTGCACGAACTGGCCCGGAAAGTTACCAAAAATATCTTGCCAGACCAGCAGTTTGAATTTACCGCCCAACTAATCCAGACTCCAGCTAATGAAGCTCTTCTCAAACAGGCCGGCTTCGAGCCGGATAACCACGAACCTATTATGTCGCTGTACGAATTGAATTTGCATACTGATAGACCTACCGCCAGATAAGCGACCGGCCAAACCAATCTGAACAAAGCTGTTTTTACAATAATTATGGATCTTTGAGCCTGGAATGTCTTGACTATTTATAAGGGTGGTGGTATAACTATTGTTACCGCTATAGTGGATTAGTTGCTCGATCATGTAAAATATGATCAAACCCAGGAGCAGACCTCAAGTTAAAGTTAAGGCTTTAAGAGGTCAGGCGAAAAGCAGGAAAATAAACTCGGTTACGACAACGAGTTAAAAAAAGGCCAAATTCGCCCTTGACAATTCAGTGCAAGATTTGCTATAGTAGCAGAGCATAAAATAAGACATCTAAATAATTCTAGTTAAACTTGAGCTGCCGGATAAGCACTCGATTTTAAGTCAATTATTTGGTCTAGCACTTTAATAATCGGAGAGTGATAGAGAAATCACTTCCTATATATACAGAATGCAAGCGAAACGTCAAGAGAACAGGAACATTTTTTGGATCTCTGTCAAAACTGTCGCCTCATAAGAGCTTAACTATCTGGCAACAGTGGTTAACTCACAAAGAAAAGTGTGGAGAGTTTGATCCTGGCTCAGGATAAACGCTGGCGGCGTGCCTAATGCATGCAAGTCGAACGGTCTAGTTTCGCAAGGAACTAGGTAGTGGCA
>JAYSYV010001543.1:0-2716 GCA_043727245.1 Chloroflexota bacterium
CGCTTCGACGACCCCTTCCGCAACCGCGCCCTCGGTTACAAAGTTGGCTTTTTCTTTGACACCAGCGGCAGAGTTGGCGACCGCGACGCTGAACCCGGCTGCGTCCAACATGGGCAAGTCGTTCAGGTTATCCCCGATAGCCATCACCTGCTCGATAGGAATATCCAGAGAACGCGCCAGGGCTACGAGGGCCACGCCTTTGCTACACTCAGGATGGACCGCTTCGGTGAAACGAGCGTGCGACCGGGTAACATATAACGATTTACCAAAAGCGCCCTCGAACTCGTTTACTACTGCTTGAGTCTTGTCTTCGTCGGTGACAATGACCAACTTTGTCGGTGCGCGTTCGGGCCGGTCAATAAAGTTGAGCAAGTTACCGACTACCTCTGCCGGGACACGGGCCAAGTCTGAGTAATATTTGGCTTCCTCGGTCATCGCGGCCACATAAATATGGTCGTCCACGTAGGCGTTAACGTGCAGGTTGCGCTGCTGGGCCAATTCGATAAACTCGCGGGCCAATTCGAACGGGACCGGCTGGTGGAAAATTGTTTTGCCGGTCCTGGAATGGCGGACCAGCGCACCCTGGTAACAAATCAAGGGCGCGTCCAGATGCAATTCCTGGGCGAATTGGAGAGCCGAGCGAAACATCCGGCCAGTCGCCAGGGTGACAATTACGCCCCGCTCCATAGCCGCTGCGATGGCCTTTTTGGCCGCCTCGGTTATAACCAGGGTATCGGTAACTAAAGTTCCATCCACGTCAAGCGCCAGCAATTTGTATTTTAGTTGAGTCACAATTCAGCTTTCTAATCTAGAAAAATCGTTAATCGTTAATCGTAACTTAATTTTAACACAAATCGAGGGGAGATTTAGAGGGCGTAAATTTCTTTTTTGAGGATGGCGACATAGGGCAAGTTGCGGAACTGTTCGCGGTAGTCCAGGCCGTAACCCACCAGGAAGTCATCGGGGGCTTCAAATCCGCTATAGCGAATAGGCAAATTCCAGGCCAGGCGGTTAGCTTCCCGATTAAAAAGAGTGGCGATTGCCAGGGAGGACGGTTGACGCAAGCGAATCATTTTAGCGATAAAATTCAAAGTCAGGCCGGTATCCACCATGTCTTCGACAATCAGGACGTGACGGCCAGAAAGCGGTATATCGAGGTCTTTAGTGATGCGGACGACTCCCGGTAAGCGGCGTTGGGGTCCATTATCGCTGACCGGTTTATAGCCGGTAATGCTCATAACATCGGTTTGAAGCGGTAAATCAATCGCCCGCAACAGGTCTACCAAAAACGGCAAAACCCCTTTGAGGATACCAAAGACCACCAGTTCACGGCCTACTTCGGCATAATCGGCTGTAATCTGCTGGCCCAGTTGAGTGACTCGTTGGGCAATAGCTTCTTTGGAATAAAGCACTCTGGAAATGTGGGGTGAGAGAGCGGAATAGTCGAGGCCGTCAGGCGAAGGCAAGGTCGCTGAAGGTAAAATATTGCTCATACGACCAGACCACCCGGCGGTGTCACCGTTTGCGACGAAACCGCGATACCAAAACGGGCCAGCATACGTTGCAGGTCTTTGCGATAAAAGAGCCGGATGTTGATTTCAGGGTGCAATTCACGAAGTCGGCGCAATTTAGCATTCTTTCGAGTGACGAGGGTTTGCTTCTGGGTAGTTAACTCGGCGTAGAGATCGAATTCCGGTAGATAAAAATCGGGGGAAAACATTTTGGCGACAGTGCCATCGGGATGCCAGTTGAGCGGGAATTGGTGAGGTTCGTAGAGCCAGCGAACGCGATAGTAAGTAAGAACTTTAGCAAATTCGGCTTCAACCGGGTGGGCGAACCGGACAAACTGGTAAGGATTACTGCGCCATTTCTTCTTGCGCGTTCCCCTCGTCCTGATCAACTCGCTTATCAGTCGGACCCTGGTTATACGGGCCGTAAGCTTACTGACCGGGGGTTTGTCAGTCTGCTCAACTATTGGTGGTAGCAGGGTGAGGGTCATTCTAGCAATCTCCCCCGGCTAATTGTCAAATAATTCAAAGATATTCTCCATGTTATGACAAGTTTACCTGCTTTCATTGTAGCATTTAAGTTCATATAATGCAACAGTTAAGTTAAATTCTCGTATAAAAATACCGGGAGTATTTGGTGAATACTCCCGGTACAGCGGCGTACCGAAAACTTTATTCTTTACCCTGCATCTTGCGAATAATAGCGTCGGCTTCTTCTTGAGTTCCAACGGCGGTCGGGTCGTTGCGGTCCTGCTTCATATCGTAGGTGACGTACTTGCCGTCAATAATAACGTCTTGAATAGCGGTTTCCAGCTTGTCGGCGGCCTCAAACTCCTTGAGGTAGCGCAGCATCATCACGCCCGAAAGAATCATACCCAGCGGGTTGATGCGGTTCTTACCGGCGTACTTGGGCGCAGAACCGTGGGTCGGCTCGAACACCGCGATGCCGTCCCCGATGTTACCGCCGGGAGCCATACCCAGGCCGCCAATCAGACCGGCTCCCAGGTCGCTCAGAATATCGCCGTACAGGTTCGGCAGAACCAAAACATCGTAATCTTCCGGCTTCTGGACTAGCTGCATACACATGTTGTCCACGATTACATCGTTGAACTCAATGTCGGGGTATTCTTTGGCGACATCATAGGCCACTTCCAGGAAAAGACCGTCCGAGAACTTCTGTATATTGGCCTTGTGAACGGCGCTTACTT
>JAYSYV010001544.1:0-8329 GCA_043727245.1 Chloroflexota bacterium
ACTATACCGGCGACCAACCGGGCGGAGGCACTGGCCTGACGACCCTGTTCGGTCAGCATAAGCCGTTGGACCTCGCCTATTACTTTTTGGGCCTCGGCCTGAGCCTCCCAGAACTGGCCCATCCGCAGCATTAGCTGGGCTTTATCCGCCGTAGCCCTGGCCGCCCAATCAAAGAGCCTGGCCTGCTGGTAGCCCTGGATAGCCTGGCTGTACTTTTGCAGGGCGGCCTGGTTTTCGCCCTGCTCTAAGAGGAGCCTGGCCCGAACATTTAGCAGGTGGGGGAATTCATCTTGTTCGACCTGGGGCAGCCGTTCCAGCAGTTCGGTCAATAAATTGGTCCGGCCAGCCGCATACAAAGATTGGGCAATGTCGTTGAGCAAACCGGCTGCTTCGACCGTTTCTCCGGCCTCTCCAAGATGGCGCACCGCCTCAATCAAACTGCCCGCCGATTTCTCGATTTGAGCGGCCCGGTAATGAATTTTGCGATACTCCGCGAGGTCTTTTTTCAGTTGAGCCTGTAAGAAACTGCCGAAAAGATTGTGGTACTGGTAGGAAACTTCTCCATCCTCCGAGAGGTGGCGAGTTATAAAGAGGTTAAGCCCTTCTAGCTGTTGCAACCACTTCTGGCAGCGTTCGGCTGTTACCGGCCTGTCCGGTTCTTGCAGCAAGACGGCGCATTTTTCGGGAGTGAGCCAGGCCAGCACCGAGGTTTTTACCAGGAAATCCTGTAAGCCCAGTTCCAGATTCTGGAATACTTCCAGGGCCAGGTACTCGAATAAAGCCTCGTAGCCCAGTTCGGTCGGGTTCAATTCTGCCTGGGTCTGGTTCAGCCAGCCGGAGCGATTGGACCCTTGCGCGTTCAAGAGCAAAATAATGGCTGTAATCCAGCCTTCCGAATAGCCCGCCAGGGTTACGGCCAGTTTCTGGGGCTGTTCGATATTGTAAAATTGCTCTAAGAGTTCTACAATTTCCGTCTCGGTGAAAGCAAGTTCAGCCGGACTCATGAAGCTTACTTTTTGTTTGGCTAACAGCCGGACCAGCATCAAGTTTTTGGGCTGCGTCCGCGAGGCGATAACTATATGGATAAAGGAAGGGATTATACCGATCAGGCGTTGCACAAACCAGCTTACCCGCTGGCTTTCGGCAAATTGGAAATCGTCCAGGACCAGCAGCGTTTGAATGGAGGTCGTCGTATCGGCTTTGGTCTGAAGTAATTCAAGTTCGTGGGCAAATTCGTCGGCCATGCGCCGCAGCATTGACTCGGACTGTAATTCGTTCAGGTTTTGATTCAGCAGGCTTTCAAAGCCCTGGCCGAAATCTGGAAAGGACCGCCGGACCGCGTGTAATATATAGCGGCAGAAGACGGTCGGGTCACGGTCGGTTTCTTCTAAAGTGTACCAGGCCAGACGCAGCCGGGTCGAACGGGCGAAATCTAACAGCAGGCTGGTTTTGCCGTAGCCGGTTGGGGCGGAAATAACCAGCAGACTCTGGGTGTACACCAAATCCAGGACTTCCTGCAAGCGGGGGCGGTGCAACAGAGCCTGAGCCTGGGGTGGTATTATTTTGGTTATGAGTATGGAAGTATCCAGCACTTATATCAGCCGCCGACGTTTTCCCCGACCCTGGAAGGGAACAGTAAATTTAACCCACAAGTAATTGTGTATTCTAACGATTATATATTAAACAAATATTCGCCAGGATACAATCTCTAATATCATTATATTATAAAAATAGTCAAATTTAACCTTAGAAAAAAAAAGAAGAAAAGCCAGGTTTTTGTCTTCTAAACTATAAATTATCCAACCTGATTTAAGATTTACGCCGGATTGCCAGGGCTGTAATGTCATCGGAAGCTTCTGCCTGGTCCACGTGTCGGGCCACTTCGCTTTGAATAAGGTCCAGGACATCTTTAGCCGATGCACTGGATTGACCCTCAAGCAACGACATTAACCTCTTTTCGGTGAAAAAACTTCCCTCGTTATTGCGAGCTTCCGGGATACCATCGGTATAGGCCAGCAATAAATCTCCCGGACTTAAATGCACCTGGCGTACTTTGTATACTACCCCGGCCATCAAGCCCACCGCCGGGCCGGTCAATTTTAGTCGTTCTTTTGGGCCGTCCGGGCTCAGGACAACCGGGGCATCATGCCCGGCGTTAATATAACTGATTGTTCCCGAAAGGGGGTCGAGTACCCCAAAGAAAAGCGTGGCAAACATATTGCCCCGGCTGTGGTTGGCCGCTATATAATCGTTTGCCAACGTGACGGCGTTCAGCACTTCGGCGGTGGTAGCCGTTAAAACCAGCAGGGACGGGCCGGGCAACTCCACTAATAGCCTGGCTCCGCCGCTGGATACCAGCCGAGCCGGGGCTTGCTGGGCCAGCACCCGTACCAGGCTCCTGGTCAGGGCCATAAAAAGAGCCGCCCCTACCCCTTTATCGCACACGTCCGCGACCACAAAGCCCACCTGACCGCCCGGCAAGTCAAACGCATCGTAAAAATCCCCTGATACTTCCCTGGCCGGTTTGAAGCAGACCGCCAGTTCCCAGCCTTCGACCTGGGGCAGCATTTCGGGCAGGAAGTCGGTTTGAATCTGACGGCCAATTTGTAATTCCCGGCGTATCACCTGCACTTCGGCTTCAAGCTGGCGGTTCAGTTCGGCAATCTGGTCGTTAGCGGAGGCTACTTTTTCCAGGGCGTGGGCCAGTTCGACATTCTTCAGCCGGAAAATCTCGCGCTCGCGTTCGGCTTTCTCCACGTTGAAGCGGGTTTGCATACCGGCCACCGCTTTTTTGTTATCCCGGTTGAAGACTTCGCTTTTTATTTCGGCAAAAGACTTGTAATGATGTAAGGCCAGAGCCATGTCGCCCTGCGCTTCGTAGGCCAGGGCGTAAGCTTCGTGGACCAGATAGGCAATGGTGCGGGCGTGAATCTTTTCGCTCAGTTCAAGGGCTTTTTGATAATTTGCCAGGGCTTCCCTGTAAGACCCCTGGCTGGCGTAAATCCGGCCCAGGCGGACTAAAGTTTCGGCCACGCCGACCCGGTTTCCCAGGCTTTCCAGCAGGTTTAAGGCTTCCTTAAAATAAGTGACGGCTTCTCCGTTTTCTCCTAAAGTTTCATAAAGCACCCCGGCGTTGAGAAAAATATGGCCTTTGTCGTAAAGGCTATTCAGGCCGATAGCTCCGGCCAAAGCTTGCTTTTGATAGTCCAGGGCTTTTTCGGTCTGGCCCAGTTTCAGGTATATGGCCCCTGCGCTGGAAAAGGCACAGCTCAATTGAGCCTGGTTGCCCGTCTCGCGTTCCAGTTCAAGGCACTTTAACTGGTATTCGAGGGCGGTTTCGGGTTGCCCCAGTTCATCGTATATGACCGCTATATTGGTGTAAGCCTTGGCGCTGCCCGCTTTATCGCCCAGTTCTTCGGCCAGACTGAGCGACTTTAGCTGATAATCCAGGGCCGCTTCAAATTCGCTTAAACTGCCGTATATGGCCGCAAATATGGTCAAAACGGACATCTCACCGGCTGTATTGTCGGGTAAGTCCCGGAACAAATTGAGCGATTTTTGGGCGCAGGAAAGGGCCAGGGCGCTGCTGCCAAGCATCCAGTAGGCCGCTGCCGCCGTTCGCCAGCCATAAGCTAACCCGGTAATAAACTTGCTTCTTTCGGCTAGTTCCACTGCCTGTAAGGCCAGTTCGAGGGCCAGGTCGGGTTCGGAGCTGAAAGTAAGCCAGGACTGCTTATTCAGTTTTTCAATTTGCTCTAAATCAGTGGTAGGTTCGAGGGAGGTTTGCGGTTTGGCCGGGGCTTCGGCTGACTTTCGGACTACGAAAATATTGCGGTTGCAGCCAGCCAGCCGTTCGTATTTTAGCTCGTCCACGCTTTCCAGGGCCAGTTGAACGCCCCAACCGCCCCGCGGACGTTCTTCGAGGGCCAGGTTCGAGTGAGGCCGGGCGGCCTGGCGCGGGTCAAAAGGGGGGGCGTTGTCCTCAACGGTGATTACTACTTCTTGAGCAAATGTTTCGCCGCTTACCTGCAAGTTGCCCGGCGGGCCGTTTTCGCCGTAGCCGTGTAACACAATATTGGTAACTATTTCGTCCACGGCCAGGCGCAGTCCATAGGCCGCTTTTTTGCCCAGACCTCCCAGAGTAGCCAGATTTGCTACATACTGGCCGATTGGCTTCAAAGCGTCCATGTTTGCAGGCAGGACCAGTGGTTGCATGGAAAACGCCGCCTTTAGCTTAAAAAATTGACCGCTTCCTGCTCTGTTTCAAAAATAGTGAAAAGGTCCAGAAACCCGGTTATCGCCATGGTATCTTTGATTTGTTCGGGCAAGTTGGTCAGGACCAGGTTGCCGCTATAAGGAACCTGACGGCGCAGGGACAGCAAGAAGCGCAGCCCTGCGCTTGACATAAACCCAACCCGACTCATATTAAGAATTAACCGGCAATTGTCTTTAACCAGCGGCAATATTTTCTCCTGGGCCTGTGGGGCGGTTTTGCCGTCTATTTCCCCGCTCACTTCAATCAGGATGACCTTGCCCGTATCTTTAAAATTAATCTCCATATTGAGTGGGTATCCCCAGCTATAATTCCTCTCTGAGCCCGCGCTTAAATAAACAAAAAAACAAAAAGTTTTAAAAAAAGTCTTGAACCGTAAAACAGTAAAAAATGCGTTAATATCACTAATACGCCTGAAGTATAATAGAATCCATCCCAGGGCGCAATTGTAATATTTTGTAGCGAAAACGATGTCATAATCGAAAAATTCAGGGCAGGTGCGAAACCTATTGCGCTGGTATTGGCGCTATGTAATAATAATTGCAATCAGCCAATAATCACAAGACACGTTCAAGGCGAAGTAAAGGAATTTATGTCACAAAAAATCTTTCGCCAGGCAGCCCTGGACAAACTGGCTACCCCGGAAGAACTCGATAAAATGATCCAGGTGACAAACCTGCGCGGCTGGATTGCCCTGGGCGGTGTAATGCTTATCGTGGTTGCCGCCCTGTTGTGGAGTATCCTGGGAAGCCTGCCCACCGTGGTCAAGGCGACCGGGGTGCTGGTGCGGCAAGACGGTATTCAGGAAATCCAGGCTCCACCGGAGTCCGGGCTAATCAGCCAGTTTAGCCTTAAACCGGGCGATGCGGTCAAGGAGGGCCAGGTAATTGGCAAGTTTAAAGCGGATACTGGCCCCGAACGAAGCCTGACCAGCCCTTTTACCGGGATTGTCCTGGAAGTGCTGGTTTCCAACAACACCCCGGTTAAGCCTCAAAGCCCGGTGGCCCGGATTGAGCAGGATACCAAACCCTTAAAAACTATCCTGCTGATGTCCCTGGCTGATGGCAAGCAAATCAAAGTTGGCACTAAAGTTCAGATTTCCCCGACTACCGTTCGGCCTGAAGAACACGGCTTGTTGCTAGGTACGGTTTCGTATGTTTCCCAGTTACCGGTATCCGCCGAAAGCCTCTTAAACCAGCTAAAAAGTAACGAACTGGTGGCTGCTCTTTCCAGCAGCGGCCCGGCGATTGAGGTGGATGTGAGCCTGCAACTTGACTCCGCCACGGCCAGCGGTCTTAAATGGACCACCGCGAGTGGGCCGCCATTTAAACTGACTAACGGTACGCTCTGCCTGGCTAATCTGGTGGTGGGCGAACAGAAACCGATAAATCTAATTCTGCCCATATTCAGTGGTGGGAGTTAAACATGACCACTCAGGAAAGCGTCAATAAAGCTGTTCCAAAAGCCCCGCCGCCTGAAGTCAGCGGCCCTTACAAACGAGTAAAGACACCCACCATATTACAAATGGAAGGGGCCGAATGTGGCGCGGCTTCGCTGGCTATCGTGCTGGGCTATTATGGACGGTACGCCCCGCTGGAAGAACTGCGAGTGGCCTGCGGCGTTTCCAGGGACGGCAGCAAAGCCAGCAATATTTTGAAAGCAGCCCGTACATTTGGTATGTCCGCCAAAGGTTATCGTAAAGAGCCGGAAGCCCTGCGTGGGCTGCCTCTGCCCTTGATTGTCCACTGGCAATTCAATCACTTCCTGGTAGTCGAAGGGTTCAGCAAGGATAAAGTTTACCTCAATAACCCGGCCAGCGGTCCCTATACGGTCACGAACAAGGAATTTGACGATTCTTTTACCGGGGTAGTCCTGGTGTTGGAAAAAACGCCGGAGTTTATCAGGGGCGGCCAGAAATTTAATACAATGGCCGCCCTGCGCTCCCGATTGGCCGGGTCAAACAAAGCTCTGCTATATTTGGTGCTGGCCGGTCTGAGCCTGGTTATTCCGGGCCTGATTGTGCCGAGCTTCATCCGCATTTTCGTAGATTTCTATCTGGTCCGGGAGTTACACAACTGGCTTTTGCCTTTGATAATCGGCATGGCTTTGACAGCGGTCTTGCGCGGCATCCTGACTTATTTGCGCGAATACTTCCTGTTGCGGCTGGAAACCAAACTTTCGGCCAGTATGTCCGGCAAGTTCTTCTGGCACGTCCTGCGCCTACCGATGGAATATTATTACCAGCGTTTCGCGGGAGAAATAGGGGGCCGAGTCGGCATCAACGACCAGGTAGCGACGCTGCTTTCGGGCCACCTGGCTTCCACTATTTTAGACATTTTTACTATCTTCTTTTACGCTATATTGATGTTCCTGTACGACCCGGTTTTAACCTTTGTGGGTATTTTCTTCGCTATTCTGAATATTATCGCCCTGCGCTATGTCTCGCGCAAACGGGTAGACATCAACCAGCGTTTGCAGCAAGAAGCGGGCAAATTAGCCGGGGTTTCGATGTCCGGCCTGTTCATGATCGAAACTTTAAAAGCGGTCGGGCGTGAGTCGGATTTCTTCGCTCGTTGGGCCGGGCATCAGGCCAAGATTAACCGGGCCGAGCAGGAAATAGGGCTTTATACTCAGTTTCTTTCGGCGGTTCCACCCCTGCTAACTGCCCTTAATACGGCTGTTATCCTGACGCTGGGCAGTTTTAGGGTAATCGAGGGCCAGTTGACGCTTGGCTTGCTGGTCGCTTTTCAAACTCTAATGTTTAGCTTTCTGGAGCCGGTCAACAAACTGGTGGATTTGGGCGCGACTTTGCAGGAAATGGAAGGCGGTCTTAAACGGCTGGATGATGTGTTGAGCAACCGCCAGGACCCTTTGCTGGAATCGGTCGAGGAAACCAGCGAGGTTTCGCGGCGATTGCCCAAGTTGAGTGGCGTTTTAGAGTTGAAAAATGTCAGTTTTGGCTACAGCCGCCTGGCTCCGGCCTTGATTCAAGACTTCAATCTGACCCTCAAACCGGGCAGTCGGGTGGCCCTGGTCGGCGGCAGCGGCAGCGGCAAGTCCACTATCGCCAAGCTGGTATCGGGCCTTTTTGACCCCTGGGAAGGGGAAATCCTGTTCGATGGCAAACCGCGCAATGCCCTGCCCCGCACGACCCTGACTAATTCGCTGGCGGTGGTGGACCAGGATATTTTTCTCTTTGAAGGGACCGTCCGCGAGAATCTGACCATGTGGGATCCGACTATCCCGGAACAGCAGGTCATTCAGGCGGCCCGTGACGCTTCTATTCACGATGAAATTGCGGTTCGGAACGGCGGCTACCACAGCCGGATTGCCGAGGAAGGCAATAACTTCAGCGGCGGTCAGCGTCAGCGACTTGAAATCGCCCGCGCCCTGTCCGGCGACCCGGCTTTGCTGGTGCTGGATGAAGCGACCAGCGCTCTTGACCCGATTACCGAAAAAATAATTGACGAAAACTTGCGCCGTCGCGGCTGTACCTGCCTGATTATCGCTCATCGTTTAAGCACTATCCGCGATTGTGATGAGATTATCGTAATGGAAAGCGGCAAAATCGTCCAGCGCGGCACTCACCTGGAACTGCGCGAGGCGCAAGGTGTTTACGGTCAGTTGATGGCGACCAGCTAAAGAGGACTATGGCAATTACCACTATTCCCGGCGGCGGAAAACTTCCTTCCGTAGCCATGCAACCTCATTTGCAAATCTTACACAGCCGGTCGGGCCAGCAGTCTGGCATACCGCTGGATTTCGCCCGGCTGCAAGCCCGCCCTCTGGTGCTGGGGCGCAATCAGCAGGAAGCCGATGTGGTGCTGTCCAGCCAGAACCACTCGGTTTCGCGGCGGCACGCCTTTATCGCCTACCGCCCCGACGACGCACTGGCGATTCTTTCCGATGCCGGGTCGGCCAACGGCACTACCCTCAACGGGCAGCTTATCGCCGGGCCGACCCCTCTTTTGCCGGGCGACATAATCGGTTGCGGCGATGTAGAGTTAATCTTTGTAGTACCGTTTGTCACCAGTATACCCCTTTTCAGGCCGCCCA
>JAYSYV010001545.1:0-2712 GCA_043727245.1 Chloroflexota bacterium
TAAATTGATAGGGGATTTATATATGGAATACCTGGGTACTCAAAGCCCGGCTTCTTCAAGTCCGGTCAAAATCGTGGTTCGTCCTACCACTCAATCGGATTTAGATTTTGTGTTGGTGGCTGAGTATGCGGCTGAAAACGCCTCATATATTTTTCAGTGGTCCGACGAAAAACATATAACCGCTTTTTCAGACTCCGATGTGGCTCATCTCATGGTAGTATCGGCCACCGACCAGAGGCCGGTCGGCTATGCCATCTTAACCGGATTACAAAATCCGCATTACAGCGTTGAATTGATGCGCTATGTAATTACCGAAAAAGGCCAGGGTTTCGGCAAAGCAGCCCTGGAAGCAATCAAAACACTGGCTTTTGAAAAGTGGCAGTTCAACCGCCTCTGGTTGGATGTGATTGATCATAACTTGCGGGCGCAGGGCTTGTATAAGGCGGTCGGTTTTCAGCGGGAAGGGGTCTTGCGGGAGGCGTATCTCAAAGACGGCCAATATTTAACCATTGTTATAATGTCCATTTTACGCAGCGAATATTTATCGGGGAAAAGTGAACTTTAGTTGTCATAGGTTTTGATAGTCTCAATAATCAGCCGGGTAACTTCCAGCCGAAGGGTTGCATCCGGTTCAGGCTGGTTCAAGAAGTCGCACAGGTTCAACAAATCCAGCAGACGGGCCGCTTTTTCCCAGTCCTCCGGTAATTAGCCGCCCTGCCCGGCAAAACCGTTGATGAATGGCAGCTTGAAAGCCGGGTTAAAGCGGTTTTGATGCCGCATGATGGTCCCGACATCCGATAGCGGCGACCCGGCATAAGCAAATTCCCAATCCAGCACAGCGGCGACCCACCAGTCAGTTTTGGCCCGGTGTACCAAAATATTCGGCCCCTTAAAATCGGCATGAACCAGTGAGGAGCTATCTGGTAACTGGTTCAGATAGGTGTTATTCTCGGTTATAAGTTGCTCTAACCGCTCGGACCAGCCTTGCCATAGGTGTCGGCCAGTATGACCATCGGATAAAGACCGCCGGATGAAGCTCACCCAGGATTCGGCGGTACTGCTAAAGGGCAGGCTTATTTTTAGATTGTGGTCAAGCAGGCCAGGCTGGCTAAACCGGTAAGTCCCGATAGCGGCCAGAGTCGCTCCGACCTTGTAGGCCACCTGGCTGACGGCAGCTATATCCTGGCTACTAAAAACATGGTCAAGCAGTTGGCCTTCGACCCATTTGATTATGCTATAAGGAAAGCCGAACTCGGTCGGGGAAGGCTCAAAGTAAAGAATTTCGGCCATAGGCACTTTGGTGTGCAGGGCTTGAAAAATATTAAATTCTTTCTGGCAACTTAGCTGGTCGCGGATATGCAGCCGGAGTAATAAAGGTTCGGCCAGGCCGTCTAATTGTACTTTGTAACTGGTATTAGCTTTGCCGGTAGTCAAAAGCTCGAAGCTGGCAATTTCTCTTTCACCTGTTACCGGTTTTAGCATCTGCCGCAGAGTAGCTTCATCCAGTTTTACAATTTCGTTTCTTCTACCCCAGTTGTCTTCCATAAAACCCTATAATTTTGGCCTTGCGCGTACGTTGGGGGGTTTTGCATAACCCCCAGATTCCTTCAAGGCCATAATACCCTGGCAGGTCAGGAAAGTCTGTTCATTACCACATATAGAATGGTGAGTAAGTTGAGAAGTAATAAGGCAATATATCCCAATTATACTTTCCTACCTCATCCTCTAGATTTTGAGCCTTACTAAATATGTTGCCCATGCTCGATGAAGCTAAGAACCTCTACCGTGTTATACTTGAGGTATGTCTACGCCAATATTAGCCACTAAACTTTATATCCCTCAGCTCCGGCCTAATGCGGTCTCCCGTCCCCGCCTGACCGAGCGGCTTAACGAGGGTCTGCACCACAACCGCAAGCTGACTCTCATCGCAGCCCCGGCAGGCTTTGGGAAAACCAGCCTGCTCAGTGAGTGGGTGGCCGGTTGTGACCGAAAGGCTGCGTGGCTGTCGCTGGACCAGGCCGATAGCGACCCCATTCGCTTTCTAACCTACTTTGTGGCGGCTTTGCAGAAGATTGCACCGAATATAGGGGAAGGAGTGCAGAGGGTGCTCCAATCCCTTCAGCCATCACCAATCGAAACGATGCTGACGACCCTGCTCAATGAAATCACCACTTTCTCCGATAATTTCGTCCTCGTCCTGGACGACTACCACCTTATTGAGGCCAAAGCAGTTGACGATACTCTCAGCTTTCTGCTCGAACACCTGCCGTCCCAGATGCACCTGGTTATTGCCACCCGTGAAGACCCAAATCTACCCCTGGCCCGCTTACGGGTCCGAGGTCAGTTAACTGAACTGCGTGCTGCCGACTTGCGTTTTACCCCTTTCGAAGCGGATGGATTTCTCAAGGAGGTGATGGGTCTGGACCTTTTGGCGGAAGATGTCGCCGCCCTGGAAAACCGTACCGAAGGCTGGATTGCCGGGCTGCAATTAGCCGCCCTTTCCTTACAGGGTCATCAAGACCCCACCAACTTCATCCAATCTTTCACCGGCAACCACCATTTCGTACTGGATTATCTACTGGCAGAAGTCCTCCAACAGCAGTCCGCAAGTGTCCAGACTTTCTTGTTGCGCACATCTATCCTCGACCGCCTGTGCGGCTCTCTTTGTAATGCCATTATGCGAGACCCCTCTGCTTCGTTGTCCGGGCAAGA
>JAYSYV010001546.1:0-2709 GCA_043727245.1 Chloroflexota bacterium
CTGGCCTACTGGATGGTTTCCAACTAACCGCCGCCTTTTAAGCCGGTAAAACTTACCTGGCTTGTTACTCTTAAGGATAAACTTTATGGCTGACACCAACAAAACGCCCGGCATACAAAATAGTAGTTTGCGTTCTCGACCTTCGGCGGCCTCTTTAAGCTGGTTGAACAGCTACTTTTTAGCTGTTATCCGGCAAGAGGATGCCAGCAGCGATTTTGCTCTTTCGGCGGGGCTGAAACCGCGCATGGCTCACCTGGAAATCGAAACGGAAGGCGATTATGCCGCCCAGCTCGACCGGCTTTACGCCGAAACCTCTGCCGGGGCTAGACTCAGTCTGGCCGATATTTCAGCTAACAACCGGGGCAATATCCTGCTGGGTAAGAGCGGCGGCGGCAAGACTCGCCAGATGCACGACCAGAACTTACGCCAGGCCCGGATTAGTTTGGCCCAGGTCGAACAGTTCCGGGTGCAGCCGGATGCGCCCCGGACCGGCGAAGCGCCGCTTTTCCTGGCGGTTTATGTGCAGTTACCGGCGATTGCCGCCCGTATGGCTGAACTGGAAAAAGCCGGTAACAAGTCCAATCTTTTCCAGGCCGCCCTGGAGAGCCACCTGAGCCAGATTGCCGGTGCAACAGTGCCGCCAAGCCTGTTAAGTGAAGTTGTACCGGTAATCCTGGCCGATAACCTGGAACTGCTGGACCTGGCTCTCGCGCCGGTTTTCTTCAGCCGCTTTAACCTGTGGTTTACCACCCAGGCTCACGAAGCGCGGGTAATCATAAGCTGCCAGCACCTGAATTTCAGCCTGTACTTTCCCTGGTTCCGGGCCGAGCAACAGTGGCAGTTTCACGGCCTTTACGGCTTTGAGTGGCCGGAAGTCCGCGTGGCTTTGGGCAGCCGCTATTCCGAAACTGAACTGGACCAGCTAGAATTGACCGGCTTAACCGGCCTGTTCGTCCACCCGGCCCTCTGCAAATTATTTACCGGGTCGCCTTCTTCGCTTCGGAGCGGCCTGGCCGGGCTACTGGATATTTTCATCAACGGCATTTTAGGGGGCAAACCCGAAGCATCCCTGCAACTGGCTCACTTCTCACAACTGCTGGGGGCCGATTTCTTGGCCGCCGCGCCGGTCAGCCCGGTCCAGCCCAAAGGTACAACTAACCTCAACCGGACACCCGGCTATTGGGGCAGCCATTTTACCCAGCAAGCTAAAAATGAGGTAGCGGCCAGCCAGGACCAGCTTCAGATATTACCCAAAACCGTCGAACAACTGCCCGGAATAGCTCCGGCCCTGCCCGCCGGTCTGGTCGAAACTCATCCGCTGGCCGACTGGACCCGGCTGGTGAACCCGGCCCTGGACCGCTTGCTGGCCGGGTGGTTCTGCTTGCAAATGGACCCGGCGACGCTGCCGAGTGTTTTAAACCGGGTGGTCGGCGAAAGCAGCCAGCAGGGCGAGGGCCAGCTTAATTTCCTCAAACTGCTTTATCTGTTGACCAACCCAGAGGCCCGGACGGCCCTGTTTAACGGTTTGCTGGGCCAACCGCCGACAGCAGACCGGCTGCAAATGTTAATTTCGATGGTGCGAGTTGACCCGCAAGCGTTGGAAACCTGGAACACTTACCTGTCGGCTCTGGCGACCGGGCAGGACCAGACTTTCGGGCGACAGGTGCTGGATTTAGTGGCCCTTTCCGGTAAAGTTGACCCCGATAGCGAGCAACCGGCCAACCTGGAACTGGTTGCCCTGGCTGAAATCGCCCTGGAACTGCTTTCGCAGATTGGACCAGCTGACGCGACTCTTTACCTGCAACTGGCCCACACCCAGGAGCAACTGGCCCTGACCGATAAAGCCCTGGCGAGCTACACCAAAGCCCACCGCAGTTCCAGCTTACCGGCCCTGGAAGGCACACTGGGCGTGGCCCGGTTGCGGGCCGAGCAGGGCGGTTACGACGAGGCTTCTAAAAATTTGACCGGTCTGGCGATGCGTCTGGTCTATTTCCAGGCTGAAATCGCCAACCAACTATCAGTAATCAAGCGCAAACAGCACGAATTTGACCCCGCCCTGGAATATGCCCGCCAGGCCGTTCTGCTGGGCAAACGCCCGGTATACCGCCACAACCTGGCCCTGGCTCTTTACGACAAGGGCAATCGCTCCGAGGCCGAGCAGGAGCTTCAAAAACTGACCCAGGATTTCCCAAATTTCGCCGATGGCTTCTACGACCTGGGGCGGCTTCAGTCCGAACGCGGGGCCAGCGAACCGGCCCTGGCGAACCTGCGCCGGGCGGTCGAACTTTCCTCGACTACGGCCCGTTACCTGTACGACCTGGGGCGTTCTCTGCTGGCTCAGGGACGCTTGGAAGAAGCTTGCACTTATCTCAAAGCCAGTGTGGCCCAGGGTACAAACCAGCCGGATTACCTGATTGCCCTCGGCCTGGTTTCGCTCAAACTGGCCCGGCTGGAAGAAGCCCGCAGCGCTTTTGCGAAATCAATCGAACTGGCCGGGGATAAGTTGCGCTCGGACCAGTTGGCTTACCTGGCCGCGACCGATTTCGCCACGGCTAACTATGCCGAGGCCCAGCGCAGCCTGACCCGCGCCCTCAACCTGGAACCGCAAAAATCGGTCCTGCTGCTGCTGTCGGCGTTGGTGGCCGAAGCCGAAAACCGTTACGATATGGCCCTGGCCCAATACCGCAAGGCCACGGTCTACGGTGACGA
>JAYSYV010001547.1:0-2708 GCA_043727245.1 Chloroflexota bacterium
GCGCCGGTTAAGATAGCCCCAGGCACGCTTTCAAGTAGACCCGCAATCAACCGGTCCCGCAAGGAAGTGAGGCGGACGCTGGTCTTAGTAAGGTCGTGATAGGCCAATTTAAGCGCGGTTGCCAGGCCGATTATACCAGGCAGATTTTCAGTCCCGGCTCGCCGGTCGCGCTCCTGGCTGCCGCCTATTATTTGCGGAGCGAAAGGTATACCCCGCCGCACGTAGAGCAGACCAACTCCTTTCGGGCCATAAAATTTGTGGGCCGAAAGACTTAAAAGGTCAACCTTTAACTCAGTTAAAGACAGGGGCAACATCCCAACGGCCTGGACCGCATCAGTGTGAAAGGGTATCTTGTGGCGGCGGGCAACTCCCCCCAGGGCGGCTAAAGGCTGAATAGTGCCTATTTCGTTGTTGGCGGCAATGATGCTGATTAAGCCGGTGTCGGGCCGGATGGCCTGCTCTAGTTGGGCCGGGTCCACTCTGCCAGCCGCGTCTACTGGCAAATAGGTCACCTCATAGCCTTGTTCTTCCAATTGCTGAAGTGGGCGCAGGATAGCATGATGCTCAACCGGCGTTGTGATGATGTGGCGGCGGTCTTTCCCGAAAGATTTCCAACCATCCAGAACCCCTTTAAGGGCCAGGTTGTCGCTCTCGCTGCCGCCACTGGTAAAAATTATTTCGCCAGGCTGCACCCCTAAAAGAGTGGCACAGGCGGTCCTGGCTAATTCCAGAGCCTGTTTATTGGTTTTGGCCGGGCCGTAGCTGCTGGAAGCATTGAAAAAAGATGTGGTGAAGTAAGGTGTCATCGCAGCCAGCACCGCCGAGTCAAGAGGTGTCGTGGCGGCATGATCGAGATAGATGTAATCGTTAGCTGTTTGTACCACCTTTGTAACCTCCTTCGTCCTTGAAGCCGTAACTTCCTACAAACCCATTAACCACAAGCTTCTTGAAGCCTTTTGAGTTATTGTGCTTTATACAATAACTCCTTAGTGATATTTATACACTATTTTTACCCATTTGTAAAGGGGTATGGATTATCTCTAATACAAGGCTATTAAATGGTTTTGATGGAAGGGATGTTACTAATGAAGAAATGGAAAATTATTAAATTCCGGCTATCTGATTACCCATGACAGCTATTAAAGCATTTTTTATAGTCTGGTTTTCATCTACATACAAAACAATTACATTATCTTTTCTATAGACGTGCGGGCCAATTTTAGCGAAACCTATACTTATGGTGGCCCCATTACTATTCCGATAAGTGCCACCGTCAGGCGAAATGTAAATAGCATTGGCGGATGCACTATCGGGAAATTCGTAAAAAATAAGTCCCTCTTGATTAACGATTAATGAATTACCACTTATCTGCATAATTGAAGTAAAGGTTGTGTACAGTCCATTTGAAGACACAGTTATACCTTGTGCCTGCAACTTTTCTACCAAATTAAAAGAGATGGCGGTAACATTCGGATTTTGTGGGGTAGGTGAATTAAATCCAGGAGTAGCGAAAAGTTTTGCTTGTGCAGTTAGTTGAAGACTGGTATTGGTACTTGTCTGGTCTGAGCCACAGGCGAAAAGTAATAAGCAAAAAGCAGTCATTAAAAGGCATTTCTTCGTCACTTTATTTCTCCTCGATTAGTGCTCTACCTCCTATAACGTATTCCTAACCATAATCATTACATAAATTGTTTAAATTTGGGAGAAGGGTTTTATTATGATATTGCCAATGCCAATCATATTTATAACCTTCAAAAACCGTACTTTTAGCCATTTTCAATTTGTTTCTTTTGGTATTTGGTCTTATTATAGGTTAAGTATTATTTTTGGGGATATGTATTTCAAATTCTGAGTATGTAACACAAAATCAGTTCAAGGCTTTTAAGATAATAGAAAGTGGACAAATAAAGTGAGTTGCCAACTGACGGTAGAAACCTGGTGGGAAGATTTTAAGGTTATCACGCTTGAAAACGAATTAATTGAGGTTGTCCTGATGCCACAGCGCGGCGGGGAAATACATCAAATTCGCTGGAAAAATAACGGTTTTGATTTTTTGTGTGAGGGAAGGCCGGATATGCCGGACATTCGTGTACCTGAACCAAACACACCGCTTACCCCGGCTGAAAATGCGGCCTTTTCTAACTTTTATACCATGTTCCCCAACGCCGGGCCGCAACAAAGTTACCTGGGCTACCAGTACGAGTTTCACGGCGATATTCGTTCGGTCGGCTGGGAATATCAAATTTGGTCCAATGATGAAGCAAAAATCATCCTTGAATTGAAAGCCACCTGCAAAGAGTTACCCTTTCAACTCAAACGCACTGTAACGTTGGAACATGGTTCGTCCAGCCTGGATTTCAAGGACGAACTCAGCCATGTTGGTCAGGTCGGTGGGGATAGATTGCCTTTTATATACGGCTTTCACCCTTACTTTAGCATCCCTTTTTTGGCGCAAGGCACTCAATTCAGGGTTGACGGGCAAACTCTTTTCGAGCTACCTTCCCGCGAAGAAGCTGTTTCCAAACTCTTTTCGGTTGAAACCGGCCCAACCGGGCTGGTGGAAGTCTATAACCCGACCCTGAAAACAACTTTCCGCCTGAAAGTAGATGGCGCTTTCCTGAAGCATACCTGGCTATGGTTCGTCAGTCGGCCCGATAAAAATGTTTATTTAGGGGCGCTGATACCCTGCACCAATTTTATTTCGGGAC
>JAYSYV010001548.1:0-8313 GCA_043727245.1 Chloroflexota bacterium
GGCTGGGTCAGCAAACCCCGCGCCAGTTCCAACCTCCGCTTCATGCCGCCGGAGTAGGTTTTGGTAGCCCGGTCAATAGCATCTTCCAGTTCGACCAGCCGGGTGAGTTCTTCAATCCGGCTTTTAATCAAACTTTTGGGCAGGTGATAGAGCCGTCCGTGGGTATCCAGGGTATCCCGGCCACTCAAATTTTTATCAACTACCGTTTCCTGGAAGGTCGCTCCGATTATCCGGCGTAGCTGGGCGGCCTCTTTGACGACATCAAAACCCCCTACGCGGGCTAACCCGCTGGTAGGGGGAATAAGAGTCGTTAGAATATTGATGGTGGTAGTTTTGCCCGCTCCGTTAGGGCCGAGCAGGGCATAAATCGAGCCGCTTTCGACCTGTAAATCCACGCCGTCCAGCGCCCGGATGGTTTCTTGACCGGCCTTGAAAGTGCGGACCAGGTTGCTAACTTCAATCGCCAGGTTGCGCCGGATCGGTTGAGCAGCAGGCGGCACTGGCTGAACAATTTGTGTCATATGCTTTTATATACCTACGTGATGTGAGAATCTTACGCTCCAAAACAAAAGTCTATATTAGATTTCTTCTCACGATTTTACCACTAACAGGGGCCGAATTCACCCTTTTTTACATTTAAGTTTAATTAGAAAGGGGTTAAAGAGACTATTGCAATTGTGCAAACGGTATGTTAGACTAACTTCTGCTTCACATAAATAGAATTACACGGTTATTTTTGAAGTTAGAGGAGAGAGAAAGGCAATGACCTTTACCGAGATTTTAACGGATGCCGCGAACCAGATTGAAGGGGCGCTGGTGGTGGGACTGGCCGGGATAGATGGCCTCGGCGTGGAAACAGTCGTCAAAGAGGGTAACGAATTTGACACTGAAGCGGTTGAAGTAGAAATTGCCGGATTGGTCAGCAACATCTCCCGGACGGCCCAGGCTCTTTCGAGCGGGGCGATTAAAGAGTTTTATGTAGAAACCGAAAAGCAAAGTTATCTCGTTCATATACTGGACCAGGACTATTTTCTGGTGGTAATTCTCGGCACTCAGGCCAACCTGGGCCGCGCCCGCTTTGAGGCCCGGCGCGTCAGCCAGAAACTTCGCGAAAACCTGTAGACTTAAATCTTTCCCCAGCCACTTTTTCAGGATGTCTTCCAAGATATTCTTCAGGAAGTGGTTTTTTACTGCCTGTTTTACCTCAGAGGTTCGCTTTCCGAGATTGTTCAGGCGAATGGTCAGGATAAATAGGTCTAAAGTCCAATAACAAAATGGTTCTTATGACGCATAATAATGTAGACCCTAATCCTATATTCTTTAGCTCACACTACCGTTGGCGTTCTGCCTATTCTCAGTTACCATAGACTCAGTAAAATAAGATGAAGAATCTTGATTTAACGGTATCATTCCGGGATTGGCCCGGAGGACCGTTAGCAGAAAATCAGCTATTTATTTAATGTCATCCGGTCGCTTCATGTGATTTGACCAGATTGGCCTATGGAAATTATTCAATATTGGAAAAATCAGTTACAAGTAACCGGCCAACCAATTCACCTGTTTTTGTAGCGAATCCTGGCATGGTTACTCAAAATATCAAAGTCCTGATCGTTGATGATCGGGCAGCGGTCCGGGAGAGTTTGTGGACAATTCTGAGCCTCGAAGATGATTTTATGGTCGTGGGCGAGGCTGCCAGCGGTCGGGAAGCGGTTAAAGCGGCCCAATCACTTCATCCTGACCTGGTTTTAATGGACCTGCAAATGCCTGACATCTACGGCGAACTGTACGATGGTGTCGTGGCTTGCGAAAACCTCAAACAGAACGACATTTGCAATAAAGTAGTCATTCTGACCGTCCATGCCGACCAGGCTTCGCGCCAGCGGGCTTCCCAGGCCGGTTGCGACCTGTTTTTGGAAAAGGGTCTGAACTCCTTTGAACTGCTCCAAAAGCTTCGTGAGCTAGGGCACAGCTTGACCAATAGCAATTTATAGCTTGTAAATGCCAGGACGGGCCATAAACCTGTCCTTTTGTATAACTATCCTTTTCTTTGAAGAATAATATTTACCAGGTTTCCTAGAAACGCCAGGGATAGGTCAGCAAGACTTTGGCGACAATTTGATCTCGCGTGATGCAGCCGAAGTAATGCGAGTCCAGGCTAACGGGTCGGTTATCGCCCAGCACGAAGTAACATTCGCCGCTCAGGACAGTTGAGGGATAATTATATTCGGCATGATTCTGGATATACGGCTCGTTCAGCAGTATGTTATTGATGTAAACCGTCCCCTGGCGTATTTCCAATCGTTCGCCCGGCAAGCCGATTACCCGTTTAATCAGGGCTTCATCTCCGGCTCCATTGGTAGCGGCCCGGTCGAGAATAATTATATCGCCCCGTTGCGGCCCGCCCAGCAGCTTGAAAAATATCCCGTCGGTCAGCACCCGGTCGCCTGCCGGTTGGTAAGTCGGAACCATACTGGAGCCTTTAACTTCGTAAGAAGGCACTACAAACTTTACCAGCAGCAAAATAGCCAGCCAGATAGCGGCATAACGCGCCAAAGCCCGCATCCAGTTAATCTTAGGTTTGGCAGGTGGGGTTGATTCCGGCTCGTTAGACACCTGGTGTACATCGGGTAGGGGCGGCATGTTGCGGTAGTCCTGGATCGGCAGCATCGGTTGGCCTGGCTGGTAGTAGGGGTCAGGCCGGGGATAGTTATCGCTCATTAATCAAAAACCCCGTATGGATAAGTAAAAAGATGATTGCAAAACGGCTCCAATTGTTGAAGGCACGTATCAGGCCACAAGCTAAAAATTTCTCAACAAAGAAATTATAGCATAGCCTGGCAGTAATTAATTGACCTTAAAGTCCGGTTTAGGTCGAGTGTGACCACAATCACCTGATTACTTATTTAAGCCTAATGAAATTTGGTAAGGGATTAGTGGCCCAGCAGCCGGACGCTATTGCTCCGGTCGTGCCAGTTAAGCTCGGTCCGCCGAAAGCGTTTAAGCAGCTTCAGGGTTCCGTCATAAAGGGGCTGCATTTTTGAGTCTTTGACTTTCCATTCACCGCGCAACTGCTTTATTACCAGCGAGCTATCGCCAAAAACCTCAACATTGTAGTTTTCAGGCTGTTTGCCCGCTTTTTCGATAGTCCGAACCAGGTCTTCCAGGCCAAATTTAAGGGCCAGGTATTCGGCCTGGTTATTGGTCATGGGGTTGCCGAATTGTAGGCGGCTTTCGAGCCGTTCCCGCCCGGCCCGTGTGCGAATGTGGTAACTGCCGTAGGCTTTGCCAGGGTTGGGGTCGGCCCCACCATCAAAAGTGAGGGTATAATCCCACACCGAAACGCCCACGTTTCCCAATCTTTGGGTCATCTTTATCCTAAATTCTAAAATTATCCCGGTCGGAATCTTCTTCTTCCAGCCAGTCCATGGCCTCGTGAAGCGCCTCGTAAATATTTACCTGGTGTCGTTCTTCCGCCTCGTGCAATTCCAAAAGAGCTTCACCGGGCAAAGTGACCGGCTCGAAACTGTGGCCCGCTTTTTCGATAGTCACAATCATGCTCGGAATGGACGCTTCCAGGCAGTAATCCCGGACCTCGTCCAGGCTGCCGTAGGGGTCGCGTTCGCCCTGCAAAACCAGCACATAACAGTCTAACTCGCCCTTATCGGGCGGCAGCAAGCTCCGGTTTTGGCCCGGTTGGTGGACCGGCAAGCCAAAAATAATTACTCCGTTGATTTTATCGCGGTATTCCGGCTTTTGGGCCATCGCCAGGGCTACCAGTCCGCCCAGCGATTTCCCGGCCAGGTAGATTCGCTTCGGTTTCATTTCTTTGCCAAAGCTAGCGATAAAATTGTAAGCGCCTAGCAAGTCTTCCAGCCCCTCCTGGTAAGGGTTAAATTTTGCAGAATCGCCGTCCGGCACGAAACGGAAGTCAAAGCGTAGAGCGGTCAGGCCAATCCCGGCGGCCCGCTGGCACATTTCGACACTTAGCTGCGATTCTTTAGTATTGCTGGAACCGTGCAGCACGATTAAAGCCCCATTGGTGGCTTTGGCGGTCGGCAAATACCAGACCCCTTGCAAGACGGTCCGGCTATCGCCTGAAAGAAAAGTAACTTCGTTCGTTTCCATTTATAGCAGCTCTAGCTCAGCTTGACTTTAGCATAATGCCGATTGCCGCGTTTGAGAATCATGCCGTCGCGCAGGACTACTTTAGCTTTAGGGTCGGTCGCTTTTTCACCATCAATCGTGATGCCGCCCTGCTCCACGAAGCGGCCCGCTTCCTTCTTGCTGCTGGCAAGTTTGGTTTCGACCAGCAAGTCGCGTATATCTATTTCG
Source organism: Chloroflexota bacterium (assembly GCA_043727245.1). GTDB lineage: Bacteria > Chloroflexota > Chloroflexia > Chloroheliales > Chloroheliaceae > 54-19. Next base: position 4,333 of record JAYSYV010001548.1, read on the forward strand.
GCCAGGCCCGCCGACCAGCTAAATTCGGGGATTTCAGTCGGGATTTCCTTGTGGACGATTTCCCGCTCGAAACTCTGGGCGGCTTCCTGGGCGGCTTCTTTCCCGTGGTACATTTCCACCAGGCTGCTTGCCAGGCGTTTCTTGAAATGCAAGGGGTTTGCGCCCTGCGCCATTTCAGCCTTCATTTGCTCGATTTCGGCTTCGGGAACTCTGGTCAGGGTTTCAAAGTACTCCATGATTTGCTCGTCCAGCGTCCTGAGCATCTTGGCATACTGGTCTTTGGCCGGTTCGGTGATATAGACCCCGTTACCCTGGCTGGTACTCATCTTATTACCGTCCGGGGCGTTAATCATCTTACCCATCAGGACCGATTGAGGGTCTTGACCGTAGACTTTCTGAAGCTGCCGACCGCACATCATGTTAAACATCTGGTCGGTTCCGCCGAGTTCGACATCACACTTTAGCATGACCGAATCGTAGCCTTGCAGCACCGGGTAGACGATTTCCTGGAGCGAAATAGGTTTACCGGCCTTGAAGCGTTCGTTAAAATTATCCCGCTCAATCATCTGGGCTATCGTAAAGTTGCTCATCAGTTCGATACCCTGTTGGAACGTCATGTTGTTAAACCACTCGGTATTAAAACGCCATTCCACTTCAGCCGGGTCCAGGATAAGGCTGACCTGCTCTTTATAGGTCTGGACATTCTGCTCGACCTGGGCCGGGGTCAGCATGGGCCGCGTGTTGGTTTTATCGCTGGCATCACCAATCTGGCCGGTAAAAGTTCCAAAGAGCATTATTATTTGATGGCCCAACCGCTGGAAGTCACGCAATTTTTGCAGGGCCACGCTCCGGCCAATGTGTATCAAGGGGCCGGTCGGGTCAATACCCAGTTTCACTCTCAACTGTCGGCCACTGCGTAACTTTGCTTCGAGTTCTTCGGCGGTAATAATCCCGGCCACCCCACGCGTCAGCAGATTATCAATCTGGTCGCGCTCTCTTTTAACCGGCGGCAAAACTGCTGGCATTTCCAGTTTGCTATTAGTAACAATATTGGTATCCAAGTCCCACTCCATAGCCGGGTTAGCAGCGTCCAGGAAAAAGACCTGGCACTTTGCCCCCAATTTTTCTTCAAATAGTTGTGCTAACTCCTGGCAGGCCACCCGGACCTGACCGTCATTCAGGCCAGTCCAACCGTCCACCGGCAAAAAGATGTTGCGTGTATTTTCGGTTATACGGGCTTTGCGGCCTTCTCGCCAGACCCAGCGGCGGGTCCGTACTTCGGCCTGGTCGGCATAGACCGGTTCACCGGGCGGTACATTCTCGGTAGGCGCGTCCAGCCCCTCCGGCGGCGAGAAATCATCGCCCTCGCGGGCCAGCCGTACCTCCATATCGCCCACCAGTAAATCCAGGTCGTGACCGCCCAGCGGCAGCAGATATTTGAGGCTGAGGGCGTTGGAAAGGTCCACGGCGGGGTTGATCGAAGGCAGCGTCCCGGTCTTGATGGCCCGGCGGCTGAGGGCTTCGATTGAACTGAGAAATTCGCTGGCCTTGATGTTGAGAGTTTTGAGGGCATCGCGCCAGATGGCGATAAAAGGGTCGGCGGTAAGTTCAGCCGGAGCCGGGAAACGCTGGTGCAAATCGTCCACCTGGCGTTGGAGTTGCTGGCGGATACTTTCTTTTTCTTCGGGCGAAAGCTGGTTATTGACCCCGCTTGCCACCACGCCGCCCACGTAATAATTAGGGAAATGCTCAAAAATTTGAGGAGCTACACTGAACCGCATCTATTCCGCTCCTCCGGCTTTGTTAAACGTTTTATCTGGTAACAAATTCATGCTTAAACCTACTCTATATATTGTTTTTCCCGGTTTATCTTTTACGTTCAACGTTTCACGCTCTAAACAAAACTTCGGACCGGGCGGGCTAAAAGCTCCAGCGTCAACCGTATATGCGAAGGATGGTCAAACTCGTTCAGTCTGGCCGCCCGGCAATTATTCAAATCATCCCGAAACATTTCTTCCATGCGGTCGGCAAATTCCTCGCTTACCACGAACAAATTTATTTCGTGGTTAATCTGGCTCCGGCCATCCAGGTTGGCGCTACCAATCGTACTCAGGCAGTGGTCAAAGGTCGCCGTCTTGGAATGAATAACGGTGTGGCGGTAGAGCCAGAGATTCGCCCCGGCCTTTACCAGGTCATCATAGTAGGGCCGCGCCAGTAAATCTACAATCAGGTGGTTTGACTTTTCCGGGACAATCAGGTCCACCCTCACACCCCTGGCAAGCGCGGCATGGATAGCCCCTGACAATTCCGCATCCGGTAAAAAGTAAGGGTTGGTTAACATCATGTGGCTGTTGGCCTTTTCAAAGGCTTCCAGGTAAGCGTCCCGGATGGTGAAGTCGCCGAAAACTTTGGAAGGTTTGCTCTCCCGGATATAGATTTTCTGGTCCGGTTTCCCATCAGCTTGAAAGGGCAGTTTGATGCGTTTGCTGGTTAAAAGCCAGTGCCGCCGGTTCCACAACTCCGCGAAAGCCAGGGCAATTTCCTGGGCTTTGGTTCCGTCAATCCGGCAGTGGGTATCGCGCCAGGTGGTGGCATATTCCCGGCCCAGGTTCATGCCGCCCAGGTAAGCCGTTTTATTGTCTATCACCAGGATTTTACGGTGATAGCGGGTGTATGTGCCTAACCACAAAAAACTCAGGTAGCTGTGCAGGGGGCCGTAGACCGTCACGTTGACTTCTTTAGGCCAACGCCGGAAGCCAAAAGGCATCAGTAAACTGCCAAACCCGTCAAAAGCCAGGTAAACCTTGACTCCTTCCTGGGCTTTTCGGATGAGGTGGGCTTTAAAACGCTGCCCGATAATGTCGCTTTTGAGGATATAAGTCTCCAGGAAAATTGATTCCTGGGCCTGGTCTATTACCTCTAACATATCCTTAAAAGTAGCGTGGCCGTAATTGAAAATCTTTAAGCGTTCCCCTTCCACCCAGACCGGCTCAAGCGGTTTATGGGGAAAGCGAAAATCTCGCCTGCGCCGGATAAGGGCCGTTGCGGCTACCCCGGCATAGGTAAATAACGATATGGTGGCAAAGAAAAGCAGGGTAGAATAGAGGGCAATTCTTGCCAGTTGTACGACTCTTGCTTTTTTAAAAGCGTGCTTTATTGCGGTGAACACCATTACCTCACGCGGCCCGACCCTTCCCCAGGCGGCGACCGGATAGCTCGTGATTGGCCCTCTGGCTGAATGGCCTTAAGCTGATTTATCTTCTACCGATACAAACTTGGCGCAGGTTGGGCAAATACTGGCCCGATAGCGGATTGTAACGTGACACCAGGGGCAATCTTTGTATTTTGGCTGTTGGCGATACTGAATGAACCGCAGTACTATCCAGGCTACCAGCGCTACAACCGCGATCAAGAGTAAATAGATAGTAATATTACTTCTCCTTTGACTTTCACCCTTATTCAGATTTCCTGAATTACGTAAATCTGAATGCTGATTTTACCACATCTCTATGCGCTTTACACTCCGGCCTTAAAATGCTAAAATTATGCTCAATTGCTGAGTATGGCTTTTGAAAAATGCAACGAAGCCTGTTGAAAAACCGTAAGAATTTGAGTTAAACGAAATTCAAATTAGTAAAAGTGATGATATGACCGATAAATCAAAATTAGAATTTATAGAAAAACCCCGGCTGGTAGACTCTTATGGCCGGTTAATTAAAAATGTGCGGATTTCGGTAACGGATAAGTGCAATTTCCGGTGCGTCTATTGTATGCCCGCCGAAGGCTTGCAATGGCTCAAGAAAGATCAAATTCTAAGTTTTGAAGAAATAGAACGGCTGACTCGCGTGTTGGTCAGTATGGGTGTGGAGCAGGTCCGCTTGACCGGCGGTGAGCCGACTGTCCGCAAGGATTTGCCGGAGTTGGTCCGGGTACTCAGCCGGATTGAAGGCTTAACAAGCCTGAGCCTGACTACCAACGGCT
>JAYSYV010001549.1:0-8301 GCA_043727245.1 Chloroflexota bacterium
GTTGCGAGTGAAAAGACGACTTCAAATAAGCTCAGGCCGATACTGAGCGTCTGGGAATTGAGGGCAATAGTTTGCAAAATTGACCCGGCGTTATCATAAGCGGTGCTAAGGGTATCCCGCAGGAAACTATTGCTGATGCTGGAAATACTGGTCTTGATTTTTTGTGGATCGGCGAAAGCTTCGGCTAAACGCTGCCCTTCACTTATCAGGGGTGGAATTGCCAGGTACAACACCGTGCCGATAGTGCCAAAAATCAGGGTGTAAACAAATAAAATGCCGGTGCTGCGGCTGAACGGTCCCTTCTGTCGCAATTTGTTCACCAGCGGTTCAATGCCGGTCGCTATCAGCAAGCTTACAAAAACCAGGAACAGGACGTTACGAATAAACCATAAAAAGGTGAAGCCCAAAAGCACTATTACGATTCCTACAGTCCAAAGCATGACCTGGGGGGTAGTTACCCGTCTGTGAGGTCTATTATTCTGCATTACATCTCCTATATAGTTCACCTGCCAATTCGGTGAAAGAAATAATCAGGCCGAGAGTCATTTTATCTTAAAAGAAACTGACCTTCATTCGGTAGGCTCTTACAACTGCTACTAAGCAAGAATAATTCCAGATAATTCAATTATAACCTGACAACGACGCAAACTTTACAAAAGTTACGGCCATTTGGTTATAGCTTCCCTTCAACTAACGTGAATAAGGTATAATTTAAGCGTGAAACGTAGAATGTAATACATAAAATGCGGGACGGATAAAGTGTCAAAAAGTAACAAAATATTCAATAAAGCGGAAACCCGCACCGGATTTAAGCTAAGGCATCTTTTTACGTCCCACGCTTCTTCCTTCATTCCGGCCCGCCGCAATTTCCTGGGCGAGTTAGTGGTGTTCTGGTTATGCCGCCGGGGTTTGTGGAAGTCGTTCCGGGCGGTGCGGTTTCGGGCGGCCCAACCCTTGCCCGCGCCACCCGGCTTGTTGTCACACCCGGTCATTTTCTACGCCAACCATAATACATTCTGGGACGGCTACCTGGCCCATGTCGTGACCCGGCAAGCCTACGGTCTGGAAGGCTACCTAATGATGGACCTGCGCCAGTTGCGGCACTTTCGCTTTTTTAGCTGGGCCGGGGTATTTTCGGTGGACCGGGAGAGTGGCCGGGAAGCTTTGCGTTCGCTGGACTACATCGCTGGAGAATTGCAAGGTGGGCCGGGCCGGTCGTTATGGATTTTCCCGCAGGGCGAGATTTCCCCCCAGGAAAGGCGACCTCTCGGTTTTCAGAGCGGCCTGGCCCGGCTCATCCGGCGAGTCGGCCCCTGTTACGTCTACCCGGTAGCGGTGCGACACGAGTTCTTCCGAGAGCCGCAACCCGAATTTCTAATCAGCGTGGGCGAGGCCCGTTACTTTTCCGGGAGCGAAGGGCTGAACCCGCGTAAACTTACCGCCGAGCTAGAGGCCGCTCTCACAACCGAACTCGACCGGCTAAAAGCAGATGTAAATTCTTTGCAACTATCCGATTTTGTCACAATTATCAAAGGCAAACACCACTCAAAAGGTAAAAATGTACATTGATACGATTAGCGCCATTTCAACCGGCCTGGGCGAAGGCGGCATCGGGATTGTCCGGCTGACCGGGCCGCAAGCCCTGCCTATTTTGCACAATATTTTTCGCACGCCGGGCGGCAAGCGCAAGACCAAATTTGAAAGTCACCGGCTCTATTACGGGCAAATCGTTTCGGGCGGCGACAGCGGCGAACTGCTGGACGAAGTAATGGCGGTTTACCTGGCCGCGCCGCGCACTTATACCCGCGAAGATATGGTCGAGCTTAACTGTCACGGCGGAGTCGTCCCGCTTGAACGAGTTCTAAATGTGACCTTGCAGCAAGGGGCCAGGCTGGCTGAACCGGGCGAATTTACCCTGCGGGCCTTTCTAAATGGCCGGATTGACCTGGCCCAGGCCGAAGCGGTGTTGGACATTGTGCGGTCCAAGACCGGGCCGGGCCTCGAACAGGCTTTAGGCCAACTGGCCGGGAACCTCTCGCGGCGCATCGCAGCGGTCCGTCAGGGTCTTTTAAGCAGCCTGGCCCACCTGGAAGCCATGATTGATTTCCCGGAAGACGACGTGCCGCCGGCCTCGGTTGCCGCCCAGCTTTACCAGACCCAGGCCGAACTGGAAAAACTGCTGGTGACCGCCGATGCCGGGATTATCTATCGCCAGGGTATCCGGGCCGCTATTGTGGGTGTACCGAATGTTGGTAAAAGCTCGCTTCTGAACGCTCTCTTGCGGTCCGACCGGGCTATTGTCACGCCGATTGCCGGGACCACTCGCGATGTAATCGAGGAAACAGTTAATTTGCGGGGCGTGCCGGTCGTGCTGGTGGATACCGCCGGGATTACCGCCACCGAAGATGTGGTAGAAGCCCTGGGTATCGAGCGCAGCCGCCAGGCTCTTTCCAGCGCCGACCTGCTGTTGTTAGTGCTGGATGGCAGCCGCGAGCTTACGCCGGGCGACCTGGAACTGATTGAAGCGGTCCGGGGCGAATTGGCGCGGGAGAGCAGCAAGAAAGCCTGCGTCATCTTGAACAAATCCGACTTAAGTCCCCAACTGACCGGACCGGCGGAAATGAGCCGCTATTTGCCCGGCCTGGCGGTGGTCAAACTTTCGGCCCTGACCGGCGAACGATTAGACGAACTGGAAGAAACCCTGGCCCGGCTGGCCCTGGGTGGTCAAAACATCGCTACCCACAGCGTAATGGTAACTAACGAACGCCACCGCCGGGCGCTGGCCCAGGCCGGAGAACATTTACAGGCGGGGATTATGGCGAGTGAAGCCGGTTTACCAGCCGATTTTGTTTCGATTGACCTGCGGCTGGCGATGGAAAGCCTGGGCGAAATTACCGGGGAAAGCGTCCAGGACTCGCTGTTAAAAGAGATTTTTGAAAACTTTTGTATCGGGAAATAATTTATGCCGGACGCAAAACGAGGAATCCGCCGCATTTTCGCTTTCTACGGCTGGGTTTGTCTGGCCGGTGGCCTGGTAGTGCTGGCATTGTTGGGCCTTTTGCGGCTCTTTAACACGTTGATTGACTGGTCCCAGCCGTTAGGGGCGGCTGACTGGTTGGTTTTTGGGGCGGGCCTGATTGTGGTGCTGCTTTCGCTGGGGCCGTACCTGGCGACAGTCGGGCAACTGGCCGGAGTCCAGAAAATAAGGACAGCCAGCATCCAGACCGGCCCACCTCCCGGCCCTCGCGAATGGCTGATTCTATACGGCGGGTTGGGCCTGGTCGCCCTGGTTTTCGCGCTAGTTTTGCTGACCAGCCGCAGCCTGATAATCTGGCTTACTTTTGGGGTTCTGCCAATTTCTATGGCCCTCTGCCTGTTCTATTTAGTCTGGCAGATTGGCCGGATAGAGCAAGCCGCCAAAATTACGATTTACCAGACCGATTACCGCTGGCGCTTCGACCGGACCAGCTATATCGGCGTGTTCAAAAGTCTCGCTAAAAAATAAAGGGCCAGCCCCGGTAATTAACCCTGACTGGCTCTTTTTCTAAGTTTTAAGTGGTGCTAAGTTGTGGCGAAATAGATGCCCGTTTCGTTGACGGTCAGGCCAAAGGTGCTGCCGGTTTCGGCATCATTTGAATCAACTACCAGGATACCGACTCGCTCGGCCCCTTTACTCAGGTAAAGCCAGCGCATTCTATTGGCCGTAGTGTCCTGAAGCGGAGTGATACCTTCAAGTTTATAACCGGCGGCGGTTGCCTGGGCCTGGTAAAAGGTAATTACGTCATCCCCCTTCAGGCCGCTCAATTTGCTACCACTAAATTTATATTGTGAAATAGTCGGGTCGTCCAAACCCTGGGACTGCCGGGCCGCCAGGTTAGGCAGAACCTGGGCGGCCCGGCTATTCAGGATAAACTGAATTGGCCGACCGCTGCCCAGGCTGCTAATCAGGGTCGTGCCGGGGAATTGCGGCAGTCCGGTTGCCCTGGCCGTACCTCCCGGCCCGCCAGTAATTAACGGCGCGGGCGTTAAATTGGCGAAGTTTGGCGGCACGCTACTTGTTGTACTGCCTGCCGCAGCGGCAGCAGTTGTTGCGGCAGCAGCAGTGGTTGCAGCAGCGGCAGTAGTGGCGGCAGCCCGGGTCGTAGCCGCAGCGGTTTGAACGGCTGAGTTTGCACTACCAGCAGTGGTAGTAGCAGCAGCGGCGGTCGTGGCAGGTTTGCTCGAAGAGTCAGCGCTTGTACCAGCCGCTTGCCCGCCGCTACTCGCACTTGAGGTAGGCGCACTGGCAACAGCCGGAAGCGGGGCGGAGGTAGTCGCGGCGGCTGCTGTCGTGGCGGCTCCGGCAGCCATGTTTGGAGTTCCTGCCAGTGCGCCGGTACTTGCCTCGCTGGCTGCGGGAGCCTGACTTACTATATTAGACTTATTATTGTTATTAGCCAGGTAAGTAAAGACTACCCCGGCAATGACCAGCACCACCAGTGCCGCCGCTAGCGCACCCATCCAGCCCGATACTCCACCCCGTCGGCGTTCCAACTGGCGACTCTGCATAGAAATCGGCGGAGGCGGAGGAGGGGCTGCCACGAAAGGCGGCGGCGTGATAAAGCGTTGCGTTTCTTCGTCTTGCCCGGCGGTAAAACGCGGGGAGTCGCCCGGCCCAACCGTAAATTGTTGAGTTGGCGTGTCCTGTACGACCCTGAATTGTTGAGTTGGTTCTTCTTCCGTATCGGCAATAAATCCCTGGACCGGCGCGACAGGTCTGGCCTGACTTGCTTCAGCCCGAATCTGGTTCATAATCTCCGCCCGGCGCGAACGAAATCCGCCCTCCAGTGGAGTTAAAGCCGCTTGCAGGTCTTGCCTGACCCGTGTAACCAGCGCCGGGTTTTCCAGTATTTGAGTTTCTTCATCCCGGTCTTCCGAGTCGTTAAATCCGTTATTTTCTGTCAAAGGTTTACCCTTTATTAGCCCTGGCCTGTGATCCGCAGTGTAACTTACGAGGAGAGTGCGGTCCCCAGGGGTTGATGTTACTGGTAAAGCGCACGGAAAGCTTTGCGTCCCCGGAAAAGCTTCTGGCGGACCGCTCCCACGCTAACTTCAAGAGTGCTGGCGATTTCATCGTCGTCATAACCCTGTGCATCCATTAATAAGGCGGCGGCTTGGTCTTCCGGCAACTGGGCCAGCGCCCCAAAGATTTGTTCACGCTGGGCCACTTGCTCGCCGGGTTCCTGGCGCGAGTCGGCCACATTCAAGACCGGTTGGTCTTCCGAGCGACCCTGGCCGCTGTCATTAAGTGTCATCGAATAAACCGGCAGTTCCTTGCGCCGTTTCTCGCTGCGTACTTTATTCAAGGCAATCTTATACAGCCAGGCAGATAGCCGCAGGTCGTCCGGGGCGTTTAGCAAAGCCTGGTAAGCCGAAACAAATGTTTCCTGCACCAGGTCTTCGGCCAGTTCGCGCTCGTGAGTCAGACCATATATATAGCGGACTAATTTTGGCTCGTATTGCGCCACAACTACTTCAAATGCGGCCAGGTCGCCCGCCCGAATGCGGCTGACCAGATCGGCATCTTCACTTGGACTGGTAATAACTGCCCCCTTTCCGGTGGAGAGGTGACAAAGACGATTTCGGATTTCTCAATTGCAAAACCATCTATACAATAAAACGCAGCGGACTGTCGAAAAATTACCACTGCACAATTATTCTAACATATAAGGTCAAAAGGCGGTTTTGATATTATTAACGCTAACTAAAACAGGCTACTGTTGGAGTAGCCTGTAAAATTCTTCTTCCGCCGTTCGTAAGGGGTTAATTTCTTATAAAAGTTTTTGACCGGCTTAATCCTGGGTGGAGGATAGGGAACCGATTACCCTTGCGGGACGAAAGTTAAACGCGGTCTTTTTGCAGTGTGCGTAAGCACTGAGTGCAAACGTAGCGTTTTACCGGAACGGTGTCGCCCTTGAGTTGCACTTTTTTATGTTGTATATTGGGCATCCACATCCGGTTGGTCTTGCGGGCCGAGTGGCTCACATTGTGGCCGAACCCCGGTATCTTACCGCAGACATCACATTTGCCAGACAATTTTCCTTTACCCCCTTTACGAATTACTTTTTTTGCTGTATCATTTACCACGAATTGAACCCGCCCCATTCGGTCAGGGTCACAGGACGGATAGTGTAGCACAACCCGACCTTTTTGGCAAATGCCACACTAGCCTGGTATTACTGCTTCATACAAGTAAGATAAGTAAGAAAATCAGTCAGGCTATTATTAAATGAAAAAAGACACCAGCCTTGAAAGCCGGGGCGCATCCACCGGACAAACCCCACCAGCTCCCGAAATCGAAAAATTGGGCAAGGTAGAGGTTTCGCCAGAGGCGATTGCTTCGATTGCCTCCGAGGCGGTGCTGGAAAAAAGTTATGGTGTGGTCGGTCTGGCTGCCCGGCGTTTGCGGAACGGACGGGCCGATATACTGCGCCCGGAACATTATCGCGAAGGCATCCAGATTCGCTTTGAAGGCGACGAGATTATCCTTGACCTCTATGTCATTATTGAGTATGGCCTTAAAGTTAGCGAAGTAGCCCATAACATCATGTCTAACGTTAAATTCGAGGTCGAACGCCACCTGGGCCGGACTGTCGCCGAAGTTAATGTCAACGTGCAGGGTTTGCGGCAGACCGCAGACCCGGAAGCAGGCTCTCCCCGGCGGCATCGCCGGGACAACCGCGAAAACAAAGAAAGTTAGCAACAACCGGTTCTCGGCGTGGTGTAATTGATCGTCTGGGACGGGCGCAGCGCAGCCCCCAGCCCAGGAAATTTAAAGGACGGATTATAAAAGATTGGAAAGGGATAACCCACAACTACAGGGCGACCCGGCCCAGGCTCCCGAACAGCCTGACCGCCGCCCCAACGGTTTGACCTCAAATGCCCTGCTCGATGCTGAAGGTCATTTGAACAGCCCTTGTACCGGCAAAACTTTACGGGAGGCTCTTTTCGGTAGCGTTCGCTGGCTGGAACAGCACACCGACGCGATTAACGCCTTGAATGTCTTTCCGGTTCCCGATGGCGATACCGGCACAAATATGACCGCCACTATGGAAGCCGCTATCAAAGAACTTGAAAACAGTTCTAAAGGCGAGGATACCGCCGAACATGTGGGCAAGCGGCTGGCCTATGGAGCCTTGATGGGCGCACGCGGTAACAGCGGGGTTATTCTTTCCCAGGTCATCCGAGGTCTGGCCGAAGGATTGCACGGTAAGACCACTTTTGATGCCCTCGACCTGGCCCACGCTCTCACCAAAGCCCGTGAAATGGCCTACCGGGCCGTTATTAAGCCGGTCGAAGGCACTATGCTGACGGTAGTGCGCGAAGCCGCTGAAGCCGCCGAGGAAGCCGCTAAAGAAAAAAATGAAGTGCTGTATGTATTGAGCCGGGCGGTAGACGCCGCCAGAGACTCGGTTGCCCGGACCCCCACTTTGCTGCCCGCCTTGCGTGATGCCGGGGTGGTGGATGCCGGGGGGCATGGCTGTTTCGTGCTTTTGGAAGGCGCTCTCAAACACTTGCGCGGTGAAGAACTGGTCAAACACGGCCTGAGCGAAGTTGAAATGGCTACACCCAAATTTGAAGCTAAATCCGGCGAAGGCCATGACCCCGAAGATACTTTTGGCTACTGCACCAACTTTATAATGTATGCCAGCCAGTCGATCAACTTCGAGGAAGTGCGCGATTTCCTGGTCGGTATGGGCCAGAGTGCCGTGATTGTGGGCGACGAAACGATGGTCAAGGTCCACATTCACAGTGACGACCCCGGCCAAATCATCAGCTACGCCACTTCGTTAGGTTCTCTGGGCCAGATTAAGCTGGATAATATGCAGACCCAGCACGAAGAAGCTTTCCTGAACAAGCACCACGACAGCGATACCGCCAACCATGCTCTGGATGAAATGGAACAGGCTGACCTGGCCGAGGGAAGTCTGGCGGGGGCCGTTTCGGTAATTGCGGTCGCGGCGGGGGAAGGTCTGGGCCGGGCTTTCAAGAATTTCGGGGCCAATTTCGTCGTCCAGGGTGGGCAAAGCATGAACCCCAGTACCCAGGACTTGCTCAAAGCGGTCAAAAAGGTTCCCGGCAATAGCGTTATCATTTTGCCCAACAACAAGAACATTGTGATGGTCGCCCAGCAAATTAGCGGCCTGACCGATAAAAAAATCGTAGTAGTGCCAACCGCGACGATTCCCCAGGGCATTGCCGCTCTTTCGCGCTTCAACTATGAGGCCAGCCTGGAAGAAAACGGCACTAATATGCAGGCGG
>JAYSYV010001550.1:0-8289 GCA_043727245.1 Chloroflexota bacterium
CATTAAATGTATCGTTATTCCGATTTACCGCCGACCGAAAACCCTAATAATCAGGGCAATCCGCCACCTTATAATTATAATCAAAATCCTCATACCCAGGGCAATTATCCGCCTTATAATTATCAAAATATACCGGGGCAGTATTATTACCCGCCACAGCCGCCGACGCGGCCTAACGGTTATCCCATGTTGCGGGCAATTGGCCTGATAATGTTAGTTTTGTTTGTACTGGCGCTGGTTGGTCATCGTGGTTTCTTCTTCGGGCCGCTAATAATTGTCGGGATAGTTTTACTTGTTAACCGGCATCGTTTTGGCGGCTACCGTGGACACTCCCACCGCTTTAATCGTTACAACCGCTGGCAGAACAGCTACCCCCAGCAGCAGTATTACGATTATAACCAGGCCGCCCAGCAGCCGGGTTATTCTTATCCGCCCCAGCCACAGGCTCCAACTTATAATCCTGGTTGGCCGGCCCCAAATGGAGGAGCTAAAACCGACAATCCCTTATAATTCAAAAAACAGTTTTGCGTATCTCGCAATCCAGATAAGCTTAGAGCCACTTTTAGCCGCGAAACCGGGGCAAAGGTGGCTCTATTATTTTACCGCCCAAAGTAGTCTTCCTTAACAAAGTAGTGAGTCCTGATTGCCAGTAGATATAAAATTAACTGCGACAGCCTCCCGAACTTTGCGCCGAAGTCTGGTATACTCGTATAAAGTAAAAGTGGGAAAACTCAGCCAGACTATATACTCCAGGACTTGCACATGGACCAACCAGCAGAAGCCCCCGGCAAAACAGGCCAGCCCGACCTTTTGAAGCGGTGGGAAACCGCCGGGGCGGCTTATCTTGTTCCGCCAGCGGCAAAACCGGTCATACCTCAGCTTCCCTCCGATTTGCCGCTGGCGGCTGGTGTTAATCTTTTTCTAGCGACTCTCAAGGGCCAGAGCCAGGAAACGGCCAAGACTTACCGGGTCGGTTGCCGCCGCTTTATGTGGTTTATCTACACCACTTCCGGCCAGATGCCCGACCGGCTGGCTGTAACCGCCCTTTCACCGCTGGTGCTGGAAGACTTTTATCTGTGGCTGGTGGCTACTTATGGCCGGAAAGCGCGTTCAACCTGCAACAGCTATATGGCGGCGGCGCGAAATCTTTTCGATTTCCTGGCCCGGCGGCGAATTACCCCCGGCGGCTGCCAGTACCAGGAAATGGTGGCGGGTTTAAGCCGGTTGCAGGGCCGCGCTTCTTATAAAACTCCCCGCGTCAAAGGCCAGCAAGTGGCCCAGGTGGCCCGATTGGCCCTGCGACATCTTGCCTCGGACCTGGATGCGGTTGCGTTGGCGGAGAATAATCAACCGGAGGCTGAAATAAACCCTTCCACACCTGAAACCCAGGAAGCCTCATCGGGGGCCGTTTCTGAAAAAGCCGTCCAAACAAGGTTGCCCAGGAGCCAGGCCGAAAAGGACCGGCGCGGGCTGGAAGAATTGCGCGACCGGGCCATTATTTTAACCCTCTACTGCACCGGCATGCGCCGCCAGGAACTCGCCAGCCTCGACCGGGACGAGTTGGAAAGTTTGCTGGGGGATTATCGCCAGCACCAACGCAGCAAATCTAAAGCGGCGGCCCAGGCAGTAAAGGCGACTCCACCAGCATCAGACGTTTATGAATTGATAATAACCGGTAAGGGCCAGAAAGAGCGGCTGATTTATTTCGACCGGCTGGCCCTGGAGGCGGTCGGGGCATATTTAACCCGGCGCGGCAAGGATGGTTTCAGGCCGCTTTTCCTGCAACATCACCGGGGCCGGGACAGCGTTAAAGCCGCACCGGGCGGTGAGAATTACCGGGTCAGCCTGGTGACGGTCTGGCAGGTGGTAGCTCGTTACGCTGCCCGGTTAGGGCTTGAACTAAAGCCTCACGATTTCCGGCACAATCTGGCGACTACCCTGCTTAATGCCGGGGCGCAACTATCCGAGGTACAGGATATTCTGGGTCATGCCAGCCCGACTACCACCAAGCAAATCTACGCGCATTACGATAAAGGCCATTTGCGCGAAGCTTTTTCCAAATTTCGTACAAGCGCAGCCGGTGCCGAGGCCGAATAATCCGCCCGGTAGGAACGTATTTTAAAGTACTAAAATATTATTCTCAGAATAAGTTGATAAAAAGGAGAAAATCATGGCAGCTTACGTAATAGGGCTTGTCCAGATACTAAACCCCGAAGATTACAAGGAATATACCAAATTAGTGCCGGGCAGCCTGGCCCCCTACGGCGGGCGCTTTATTGCGCGGGGCGGCCAACACGAATTCCTGGAAGGGGCTATCCCGACCACTCGCGTAGTTATTATCGAGTTCGATAGCTATGCGAAAGCCCAGGAATGGTACAATTCCGACACTTACCGGGGGGCAAAATTGATACGCCAGGCCGCTTCGACCGGTACGCTGGTGCTGGTAGAGGGAGTATAAGTAAGGAAAACCGCCTATAAAAGGCGGTTTTCCTGTTTATAGCGGTTTATCCGAACAATTTGGGGGTCAGAACCGGTTGAAAACTGCTTGGAAACTGAAACAAAGCTCAAATATTCGAGTAGTTGTCCATATTTAGCGTGGTTATAGCCCATTATTTCTATAAAGAAATGTTGCTCGTAAGGTTTGTGTGGTATCATCAGCCGCAGTAGTGAGCGATGTACTTTTTATTAGTATTATGTAGGAACTTGGTTTTACCCGAATATACGCGGTATACCTGAAGCTCGGAGAAGATAAACTGGCTGTTCGGAAGTGAGTGCGGTTCACGGATAAGCGGCCAGGGGGTCTCGACCAGTAAGATTTCACCCCGGTGCGAGAGCGACGCTCCGGTTGTGTTAGGGCTGCTCCCCTGTATTGTCTTCCACAATTGAATAGCCTGTCAAGTTCCTTCCTGGAAAGGGAGTTTATTTGTTACGAAAAAAATCAACATCTAACAGTATTCTGTGGATGGTAGGTGGTTTTTTAACTATTTTAGTGATTCGGACTGCTCAAATAAGTTTTCTGAGAAATCTCACTCGTTCTACCCGGACGGGTGCGCCCCTCTTTCTAACATTCTTGCTGCTGGGTCTGCTAGTGACCCAGGCTTTCCAGCCTCTCAACGCTGCCGCCCTGGTCAACTCTGACCCGGCGATTACCGCTCGTTCAGCCGGTATCGAAATCGAAGGCGACCTGGCCCATCTTTATGTCACTAATGGTCCTGACAAGACCACTATCCTGACCGCTCCGGCCTCAACCCTGGATGCCCGCTCCGCCGGAAGTGTCGCGGTTACGCCGGACGGTCGGCAGGTCGTCTATGTAACTGCCAGCCAGCCCGATTTAACCGGTTCGGCTATCTGGCTGGTCAATTACGATGGTTCCAACCAGCACATGCTGGCCTCCTTTCCCGACCAACACCTGTGGACAGCCCCTTTTGCCTGGTCCGCCGATAGTACACAGCTTGCCTACGTGATAATTTCACCGGAAGGCAGCCTCGAACTCTGGCGCATGAATATCACTGGAGCAAGCCGGGAAATGGTTTTGCATAACTCGGTTTCTTTCCGGCAAGAGATATTTTTTGGCGATAATCACAACGTTTTAAACTGGACCCCGGACGGCAAATATCTTGAATATATAGACCGCACCGGCGACCCTTATCAGAAGTATTCAATTGACATGGCGACCTATGAGGTCGCATCGGTAGAAGTCCCGGCTACGAAGTCGCAAGCCCCTAAGAAACTCAATGTACCGCTATTTTCGCAAATGGACCCACGGTGGCAGAGTTACAGCCTGGGAGTCTGCGGTACGACCATAGGGGCGCAGGGTTGCGCCCTGACTTCTACCGCAATGGTCTTCAAGTATTATGGAGTGGACACCGACCCCCAGCGGCTTAGAAACTGTCTTGGTTCAGGAGCCTGCCCGATGCGGTGGGGCAACGCCGCCGGTAATTGCAGCGGGGGCAAAGTAAGTAACGGGGGTATACAATCCTTCGACTTTAACGCGATGCGGGCCAGCCTGGCACAGGGTTTCCCGGTAATTGTAGGCTTTATGGTCAACACAGCCCGGACCCACTTTGTGGTAGTGAACGGCGGAAGTGGTTCCGACCCGTCCGGTTATACGGTTAACGACCCCTGGGACGCTACGAATTACAAAACTTTAGGCGAATTCATCGGGCGGCAAGGCTGGCCGCAACAGATGAACATCTTTACCGGTACGCCTCCGGCTCCTCTCACGCCGGGCCAGGGAACCAGCCGCCTGACCCAGTTCGTGGATGCGTATAACAGGGGCGGTGGACTCCCGGTTATGGGTAGCCCGACAAACGGCGCTCACTGGTGGTATGGGGTCGTGATTCAAGATTTCCCTGGCGACCCGGTGGCGATTATGCAGGACGAAGTAACAGAGAGCCGCCAGAATTTAACGGCTGGAACCTGCCGGGCTTTCAATATTCGTAAGGGGATTTTTGACTGGTACGCCGCTAACGGCAACCCTTCCCGTTTTGGTCCGGCTACTTCGGACGAGTATGCCTGGAACGGCCAATCCCAGCAAAGTTTCCGGGAAGGCTACATCCGGTATAATCTTCCGGCTACAGGCAGCTTTACGGCCTGGCCTTCGGTGGGCGATGGCTGGCGCAGGGAGTTTTATAATAATAAGAGCTGGGGTTGTGGTCCGGCCTGGGTGGATTACCTGGCTGGTGATCTGAAGTTAGCTTCACCCTGGGATGCCAGTGGCCCCCTTCCAGCCCTGCTCAAAGAGGACTGGTCGGCCCGTTACACTCGGACCGTAACTTTGCCCGCCGGTAACTATACTTTAAGGACTGCCAGCGCCAAAGGAGTTAAGGTCTGGCTGGATAACAATCTGGTACTAAATCAGGTGAATTCGGTCAAGGGCCAGTGGCAGGGCCAGCTAAATGGGGGCAGCCACCAGTTGAAACTTGAATTCACCGGCGATGCCAGCCAGTCAGACCTGAATTTCGAGCTAAGTTTGGTGCAGTAAAGGTTTTCTTAGAAGGTTAAACGTGGAACGTAGCCGATAACGCAGTTGATAAGCAGCATCATTGCTTATTTAACTGCGAATATCACTATCTGACCCCACGTTTAACCTTATTCATTTTACGTTTAACGTCCCCTAATCCCGCTTGCCGCTCCTCCGAACATATGTTACATTTCATGTATGAATAGACTTTCGATTTCTAAAACAACCGCTCGACGTTATACCCTGGGGCGGCAGGGGCTTTGGCCGGGTCGGCGCTGGTCCGGTAAAGCCGGGGTAGCCCAGGCCATCAACCAGATGGAGGCGGTCCAGGTTGATTCGGTGACAGTAGTAGCCCGCAATCACGATATTGTTTTATGGAGCCGGGTAGCCGGATACGACCCGGCTGACCTGGATAGCCTGCTCTATACGGACCGGGCTTTTTTCGACTATGGCAGTATTCTGATGATTTATCCCATGCGCGAGTTGCCTTACTGGCAGCCGGTTATGCGCCAGCAGATCGAAAATAATTCCTATGCTGAAGTCGTACGCAATAACCCGGCCTTAATCGAGTCGGTCCGCGAAACCTTACGCCAGCGCGGCCCCCTGGGCAACCGCGATTTTACAGATGAAGGGCGGGTTAATAGTGGTCGGGCCACTAAAGAGTCGGGCTTAATCCTCAATTATCTGTGGTCCACCGGTGAACTTATGACCCACAGCCGCCGCAAGTTCGAGCGGCTTTACGGTTTAACCGAAGGCATTGCCCCGGCCCACCTCAAACATGCTCTGACGCTGGACGAGGCCGAAACCCATTTCGGGCGTAAAGCCCTGTTCGATACCGGCCTCTGCACCGGGCGAATCTGGGCTAACCGCCTGGCAGTCACGCTGCACCGGCGGGTTGGACCAACCGAGATAAAGCGGGCTTTTGAAAATTTCCTGGCCGAAGGTATTGCTGCGCCGGTTGAAATCGAAGGCAATCCCGAAAAGTGGTATTTTCCGGCCCAGGATAAGGACATAATGGAAACCCTGAAAGCGGGAGCGATTCCGGCGCAGTGGCAACCGCTCGGCCCGACTACCCTGGACGAAGTGACACTGGTGGCCCCACTCGATAATGTTATCTGGGACCGTCCCCGCACTCAAACTATTTTTGACTACGATTACGTTTGGGAAGTCTATAAACCGGCGGCTCAGCGCCGTTGGGGCTACTATACCCTACCAATTCTCTACGGTGATAGATTCGTGGCCCGGCTCGACCCCAAACTAGACCGGGCCAGCGGCACGCTGGTTATCGCCGGGTTCTGGCTTGATGACCCGGCCCTGGGCGAAGATTCGGTTTTTGCGTTGGCCCTGAATAGGGGTCTGGAACATTTCGCCCGGTTTCTTGGCGCAGCCCATACCGATTTGAGCGTATTACCTGCAAGCTTAATCTCAATCAACAATCAATAAATAGCTTTTATGTAAAGTTAAAGGTTAAATAGTTACAGGCATAAGTAAATTGTTTTTGAACATTTAATAGAAATACTCATATTAAAAGGCCGGACTCTCCTGGAAAGTCCGGCCTTTTTCAGGGGAAATTATTTCCAGAGACTTTCAACCAGTTGTTTGGTTTCTTCGGTAGCGCTGTAGTCCACGCTAATTTCGTGGTTCTTTTTCAGCTCGCCCACCACAACTTCTGGTAAGATTTGCTGAATATAGGTTATAAATTCGGCATTATCTTTCGCATTGCGACCAGCCAGTTCAGCGGTTTCGCGGTCGCCCAGGGCTATAGCGGTCGTATGCAGCATTTCATATGAAATAAGGCTCAAGTTCAAAGCTGTGAAATCATCCCGCAAATCTTTAGAAACTTCTTCAGACCGAAACTTATCAATGACACCGGCTGCAATACCAAAGGCTGCTGCTACGCCCTCTTTGACCGGGCCATTGGCTGCGCCGCCGAGAGCTTTGAGGCGAGTTGCCAGGGCGCTCTGGTGGGTTTCGAGTGTTTGGGCAAAGGTCTGGAAGTGAGTTTTAATCATACCATCGGTTTCTTTAGCCTGCTTGTCAATCGCCTGATAGATATGGGCTTCCAGCGAAACCATATCGCTTACATATTTTTGTAAAAGTGTTTTCTGATCGGCCATTTCCGAATTCTCCTTGTAATCTAATAATTATCTTGCCGGTGCTACCTCAAAGCCGCTTCAATAGCTTTATCTCCAAACCTGGCAGGCCGACCTCGTTGCCTTTAATACTTTCTTATGCAATTTATATGCCCTTGATAATTCAGGAAGCGAAAGAAAAGCGGTTTAATGAATAAAGTTATTATTAAGGCGATTTAATTATCTAACTTCATCAATGATAGTACTACGAAGTACTAGTACTATAGTACCATTTATGATATTATAACTAATATGCTGGGCTGTAAGCCCTACATAAAAGAAGAGGATGTATTAATCGGGTTAATGCTGTTAAAAGGTTAGCTATGGGTTCTCATTTCATCAATAAGGGTTTATATGAGAAGTAATTTTAGAATAATAACACTAAAAATAATTTACCAATTAATGATGTTGAGTGGTTGGGTTTCAGGTTTTTTCTGGCTACAAACAGGGTATGATCCATACTCTCGCTGGCTCGTCGGCTTATGCGGTATTCCTTTAAGTCTTACTCTTACCTTTGTCGATTATTTCATCAGGGACGTTTTACGGCAGAGACATCAAATCGGTGAAAACTAGGGTATAAGGTAGGCACTTACCGGTTCTCTAAACAAAATATCGGGCTTTCAATCAAAACTGCTGAAAACCCGGCCTACTCTAATTTTAACCGCTAGAATTTTAGGGTTAAGAATACTTTGCCATAAACGTCTGCTACAGCATCTGCCCCGGCATTACTTAAATCATACCCATTTTGGACTGAAACCCATTGAGGATTTTTGGTCCAATTAAGAGTATTGAGATCAGCTACAAAGACCCGCCCGGCGTATTTTGCAGCTACTCGGTTGATAATCGCGTTGTATTGATTTTGGATAGAAGTTAAGCTCTCCTGTGTAAAACATGGTGAGAAGAAACGGAAAGCTTTTAAATCCGGGACATTACCGATAATCATTTTCCGGTTGGCGTAGCGGGCCTCCCCAGATGTAGGGATACTGGGGTCTTTTAGACTTCGACTCAGCAGAATGTTAATAGTTTTATCCAGGTATTCTTCATAAGCTCTCAGGTGTACTTCTATCGGCGTATCCACGTTTACCAGGGCCAGGGTCATATCGTTCATAACCTGCCACATTATAATAAAGTTGATGGGTTTTTCAGAAAAACCATTTAAAGCTGAAGTAACATCGCTAATAAAAATACTTTGGA
>JAYSYV010001551.1:0-2699 GCA_043727245.1 Chloroflexota bacterium
TCGACCGCGACAGTTGTCCGTTTGGCGGTAGCGCAGTTCGATAGAGCCTGGTCTTTGCAGCTACCATCAGTTGGGTAGTCTAACCGGTCAATGTACATGTACTGGCGCAGGTTGTACTCAATGTCCATATTCTCGCCGACGACACCAGTATTATGGAGGAAGGTATCTCCACTAATCACTTTTGTTTTGAAGCGGAACTGGTAGACGATGTGGTCCTGAGCATCGCCAACATTGTCAACATGAATTTCATACAGGACATCGTCGCCAAAGCGGAAGAAGTTCGGCCCGCTGGCGGCGTTTTCGTAAGGAATCCAGTTAGTAAGAATACTCAGGGTGTTGGGATTTTCAGGGCTGCGGAACGCGTAAAGATCAGTTGCATCAGCCACTGGATCCTGACTAATAAGGGGCGCTTCACGGTGACTGGATGCTTTTGCGACTTGGGTTGTCAAAAAAGCTGGCGCAATGCTAATCATCAGCATCGCCATAACACCGACCAGGCTAACCCAGAAGAGGGAACGTTTTGCCATCGGTCCTGTCCTTTCTATATCTCGAACTCAACAGCAGGTTTACCTACCTGCTGTTAACTGTTGTAGCAGTCTCAAACCACAAGACTACCGAATTAAGCAACACAAAACCCAAGCGCATCCCGGAGAGATAATGGCAGGGTTTGAGATGCGCCCCTGTTATTGATTATTACCGTTGTGTGTGATACTTGAAATCAGGAAGAACTTAACGGAGTTGGTTGTAGCTAGAATTACCAAATCCTTCCTGGATAATGCGTGTGAGCTACCGTGGATTAAAATCTACGGTACTTTGGTAAGTTACTCCGTTGTACATAAAGGTTAGTGAAACTACCACATTTACGTTGGCTTGGTCACTACCAATATTTATTGTACAACTGGCGACTCCATCAGCGCCGCTCGGCCCGCTAGTACAACTGATAGTCCTGGTGTACAAAGTGAAACGAGCAGTCATTGGAACGCCTGTAACTGGCTTTCCGCCGACGATTAAACGGCCATAGACCGTTACATCACTACCGGCAGTAGGGAAGACGTTGTTAACACAACCCTGCACCTCTGTACCGGTAACGTCGGAGCCGGTCAAGCAACCCACTGCCGGGATAGCAGTTGGGGCAGCAAGATTAGGATTATTTTCAATGTACCGCCACTTGTAATAGTGCTGGCCCAGGTTGCCCATTTCAACCTTAAGGCCGCTCAGGGCGGGATTATAGGTTAGCACCCGGCGCTGGAAAAGCTGCACTAAGATGTTGCGCTGAGTACCTGCTACTTTGGTGCTTACCCAGAAAGGCTCGGTAACAGCATAACCAAAGACGTTTACGGTCGGGTTATCGGTGTAGACCGGCTGGTCTTCCAGACGAGCGCCGTTAGCCGGGTTAGTCGTGGGGCCGCGCAAGTTTTTGAAGTCCTCGAAAACTTTGGCAATGTTATGGCCTGTTTCAGCCTGGTAAGCCCCTATAGTCAGTTGTTCGGGTGGAGTAAAAGTGCTGACAGTACCGGATTTGTTGATGAACTGGTTTATAGTCGCTCCAGATGTGCTGGCTTTTGAATTAGCATCAGGGGTTCCAAAGGTTATAACGTTTTTGAATGAAGCGTAGACCGGAGCATCCGGGTTTACCGACACATCATCACCAGCTACCTGAGTCTGGGAAGGAGCCAGAGTTACAAAAGTATTATCGCCATCCTGCCGCTGGCCTGTTACCAGGTCACGTACCAGCAGACCGCTGGTTACTTGCCCGGTAGTAGGCTGATTTAATTCCATACGGCCCTTATCAAAGTATTGGACAGACCGTTTGCCGCCCGGCGACTCTTTGTAGAATTCGAGGCTAATTTGTTCAGAGCTGCCGGTTTCCACTGCCGGTCCCCAGGTGTAGAAACGATCTACCCCAGGTGTGCCTACCAGGTGGTCCTGTGTAATCCAACGTGGACCGAAGTTGGGGTTATTAAAAAATGGCTCGCCACCGGGTGCGGCAGATGCAACCGTCATCGTTAATAATGACAAAAGCACTGCAAGCGACAATAAAGATACCGGAAGGTTTTTTTTATTCATTAATCTAAAGTCTCCAGAAGTTTCGTTGTATACATTGAGTCTGGGTTTCGAGCTAGTGACTGCCCCAGACTCACCTAATATGCAAGTCGTTGTA
Source organism: Chloroflexota bacterium (assembly GCA_043727245.1). GTDB lineage: Bacteria > Chloroflexota > Chloroflexia > Chloroheliales > Chloroheliaceae > 54-19. The sequence continues at coordinate 2,162 of JAYSYV010001551.1, forward strand.
CCAAGTATACTGGTATGACCCAATTTTGGATTTATAGAGCCAACTGCATAATTTGGTTTCCCACGCTTTTGGCGCTAAGAATTCTTACCTTAATTAGTTTAAGAGCTATAAACATTTACTAATTCTGGTCAGACAATCTTATTTATGATTGCTCGATTGCCTTCCCGGGCTGTCGATTCATACTCTATGTTTGAGCCAATTTTTATCAACTGCACAAAGATGATGTCTACTTACTGAGCATTATGTATACCATTGTGCTCAGTTTTAAGCTGATAAGAGTTAACAACACGTGAATTATAAATTAAGATTAAATGAATTTACGAGGAATTAATAGATTTTAGAGCCGTTCGGACTATTATGGAATGCGTTATTGTTAGTGCGAATTCAGGGTAGGCTAAAAAGCTTCTTTAAAAGCTAATTTACACCTTTACAAAAGCTTAACATAGTCTTAAATAAGGTAAAATAATTTGGGCTTGGGAGTCAAATTGGTAATGAATAATATCGGAAAAGAATTAAGAAAGAGTAATTTAGACTAGCA
>JAYSYV010001552.1:0-2697 GCA_043727245.1 Chloroflexota bacterium
CCGGTTCCTCGTCACACAGCAAGAAAGGCCCGAAACTGACCAGCAAAAGGATGGGTCCAGCCGGTAACCAGCTCAAATCGTTCAGGCACGCTTCAAAATTCTCCCACAACTCCACAAAGTCTTCGGGAAACTGCAAAGCCGCCCCGGCCTCGTTAAAGAAAGATTCTTCGTTGGTGCTTTTATCGCCCCTGACGACCCGGATATTCGCTGCCGGGGAAATTCCCGCAAGTTTGGCGCGTAAAGGCATCAGCCCGCTCGGTTCCACTCCGACGACATAAAAAACCGTTCCACCACTCTCGAATAACTGGTTGTAGTTCATGTTAAGTTTCTGCTTATATTATTAAGTCCGCTGGCTAAATTTTACAACCAGCTTAAACCCTCCGTCAATCTGGCTAACCCTTTACCTTTGCGCCCAGGTCAGGGTCAGGGAAACAAATCTTTCCCAGGGTAATTTAGCAATATAAAAATAGTAGTGACAACAGTTATCCTGCTGCCACTACTATTTTTATTACATGTTTGGAGTAAGGGAAGCTTTATCCCTGCGTTTATATCTCCGCCGGTAGCTGCTGCCCTCACGGTCTAGCTAATACCGTTCTTACTTGGCCGCTTTGGCAAGCTGCTGGTAAGCGAAATAGGCCGGACGTTTCGAGCCGTCACGGTTCAAGATAGCAAAGCCAAGCTTCTCATCGTTTTTACCGTTGGCGGTCGGATTGGTAACGAGCGAGAAGTTCAGGTTCCACAGTGCCATCACGCCCATCCAGGGGTATTTATCCTGGGCCAGTTGGTACGCGCCCCGGATATAATCGGCCTGTTGTTGTGGGCTGTTGAGCTTGGCGTAATCGTACCCATCCTGGGGATTGCTGTCGCTGGACCAACCGAACTCGGTCAACCAGACCTGCTTGGCCCCATCTCCGGCATCTTCCATAACCTTGCGCAGGGTTTCAATCCGGCGGAAGTAGAATTCGGAGCTATTATTCCAGGCCGGTGAAGGGCCGGGATTTTCAGGGAAGAGGTACTGGGGCGCATTGGCCTGTCCACCGGGATGCATACCCATTACATCGAAGTAATTGCGGATTTCGCCGTTGTTATAGGCGTAAATATCCTTCAGGTACTGTGTATCGGGTACGGCATAGTCAGCATCGTTGGTTTCGGTCGGGGAGAGCGCCCCAAACATCACGATAGCAGCCGGGTCGGCAGTCTTGATCGAGTTGTAAGCCTTCGCGAGCATCGGCACGTAGCGATTGACGTTGATGCCTGTGCCGGATTCACGGCTGAGGTTCATTTCGTTCCAGACTTCGTAGGCTTCGACTTTACCCTTGTAGCGGTTGGACAAAGCAAACATAAACTCGCCAAACTTGTTCATTTTGTCCGAGTCCGGCAGACCACTGCCACCCGATTTATACTTGGCGGGCGTACCGACAGGATTCAAGATAATATGAATGTTCTGGGTATAGAGTGACTCTACAATTTTGTCCAGTTCATTCCATACAAACCGGTCGGCATCGTCGCGGCTGGGGTCTTCGATGTCAGACCAGGTAATCTGCTGCCGGACCCAGCGCGCACCCAGGTCCTGGACCCAGCCGGTAATCTGCTCACGGTTCTGGTAGAACATGTGGGCGTTGATACCGTAGCTCAGGTTAGCGACCTTGAGCGGAGAAAGAAGCGGGGCATTGATGGGCTGGGAAGGCGGCATTTTGCCCCCACCGTAGCGCCATACAAAATAGTGCTGGCCTACATTGCCCATTTCAACCTTGTAACCGTCCGGGTTGCTGGGAGTGTAGGTCAGACAGCGGCGCTGGAAGCACTGCATAAGTACGTCTTGCTCGCCTCCGGCGACTTTCACACGGGTCCAGTACGCATCGGTAATCGGGAAACCCATCGCGTATAGCCAATCAAAAACTTTCTGGCCGTTGACGGGGGTCCGGTTGCCGGTGTCAAATTTAGGACCAATCTGATTCATGTAGTCCCACAGTACGCTGGGGATATTATGGCCGAGGGTGTTATCGTAGTAAACAATGTTAGTGCCGGGATAGTTAGCCAGTCCGGCGTTATTACCAACCACACCGTTGCCATCGGCATCTTTGGTAAGAGTCTCGGAAACCTTCTGGCCGTTGCGGTTGGCTTTGCGGTTGGCCGCGACAGTACCGTCATCATATGAAGCGACAGCCCGGAGCGTTTTGTAGGTCGGCGCATTGGGGTTGACTGCAAAATTGTCGCCAGCGACCGGCACATTGTTAGCCGGGGAACTTGTATCTACGAAGCGAGCATCACCTTCCTGGCGGCGACCGCTGACCAGTTCCACTACCAACAAGCCGTTGGTTACATAATACTGGGAAGTGGGATTGCCGAAAGGATTGTTGAGTTCCATGCGAGTCTTATCAAAGTACTGGACCCAGCGGCGTTGTCCGCCTATAGGGGCCGCATCGTCGTAGCGTTCGTAGCCAGCGTCAATGAAATTGGGGCCCCAAAGGTAGGAGCGTTGGACCTGGCCGTTATCTACCTGCGAGTCGGTGGTTAGCCAGACACGCTGAAAACCAGGTTTGGTAAAGGGCGGCGGAGCAGCCTCAGCTACCGGGCCGGTCCCTACCAGAGGAAAAACAGCGCTCATCACTACTGCGATAACCATCGCAATCAGGGCAAGCTTTTTGTTCACTAAGTTCCTCCTTAGCTAAGAAGTTAACACTACATTATGGCTAT
>JAYSYV010001553.1:0-2691 GCA_043727245.1 Chloroflexota bacterium
TCACTGCTCACGGCATAAAGCATGGTCGAGCGCAACCCGCTGACCGAGTTAGCGGCACTGTTGGTGGTGACAGCCGTTAGCGAGGGCATGACGGTCAAATTCGATTGCATGGGGTCGCTGCCAAATAAGGGGCTAATTTCCCCGGTCGCCATTTTCTGCCAGCTTTGACCGTCGGTATTACGGTAGAAACCGTCACGGGTGGCGGCGTAAACCAGGCCGGAAACCTGTGAATTGGCATCAGTGGTCAGGGCATAGACTCCGGTGGAGGGCAAACCGCTGGATACGGGCTGCCAGGCGGTCCGGTCGGTCGAAAGCCGCCACAGTTTATCGCTATCTCCTGCGTAAAGATAGTTGCCGGAAGCATAGAGCAAGACCGAAATCGGGCGAGTTGCGTCCGGCCTGGTTCCTTTATCCGGCCCCCAGGGACCGGCATGGCCCCAGGTTTTGCCGCCATCACTGGAGTATTTTACTCTTACCCAGTCCGGGCTATCACCTCCGGCCATGTAAGCCGTACCCATGTAGACATTCTGGGGGTTGGCACTGTCAATGGTCAGGGAAAGGACTTTCAAGTTGTCCGGCAGGGCGTTAGTGGCGGGCGCGGTGAAGGTCAGGCCGCCATCGGTGCTGTGGTAAACCGAAGCGCGAGGCCCGGCCACACTGACATACAGTTTGCGGTTCGTGACCGCCAATACATTTATGGGACGACCTACCAGGCCGATATTTTTCCAGGTTTTGCCGCCATCGGTACTCTTGAACAGGCCGGACTGGTCAGTCCCCAGATAAATACCTTTTTCCGAGTCTTCCCGGTCAAAAATCAGGGCTGTGACATTTTTACCTTTGAAATCGGCTACATCGGTCCAGGTTTTGCCGCCATCAGGGGAACGGCGCAAGCCATCGGCCATCGCGGCAAACACCACCTGGAAGTCGCCAGGGTTAGCCGCCAGTACATAAAGCACCGGGTGGGCTTCAAAAGGATTGCTGACGACCGGGTTGTTTGAGATGGTCGCCGCGCCCGTCACAGCCGCAGTAGTGGACGGGCTGGCTCTGGCCGGGATAGTTGTAACCGGGGCCGAAGCAGTCGGGCCGGTTAAACCCCCCGTGGCACTGGTAACCGCCAGAGCGCCCAGACCAACCAGGATTATCAAAATAATGAGTCCGGCCAGAAGACCACGCCAGGAACGCCGGGGGTTTTTAGGATCGGGACGAATAGGGCGATCTGGCGGAGCTACTTTGGAACGGTCTTTTTGTTCTTTGGGAGAAAAGGTGGTACTTGCCATGATTCAGGGAAACTTACCTTACTACTTATGAATTTATTGGACTGCCCGCAGGTTGGGCCGGCCTTCCAGAACTTTCTTAAGATTTACCAGGGTCTGGACGGTATTCTTCTCGATTTCCTTTTCCATCACCAGCTTGTCCATGAAGCGGCCCAGAAAACCTCCGGGCAGATTATAGTCGCTGGTGAAAGTGACTTCCGTCCCGCCATCCGGCAAAGACTTAAACTGCCAGGTGGAAGTACTCTTGACCCCTTCGGTTGAACGAGAGACAAAGCGCTTGTTCGGCACAAACTCGATGATTTCCAGGACGGTTTTATACTGAACACCAAACACTGTCCCGGCGGCTTCGACGCGAGCGCCCTTGCCGTGGTCCAACGCTCCAACAGCTTGAAATTTTGTAAAGTTGGGCATAAATTTCAGGCCGTTTTGAGGCTTGGTAACAAAGTCAAAGGCGACCTCAACCGGGACAGCAATATCAATAGCCTTGACGATTTCAGCCATTTTGTCCACCCCTCTTAAAACTTAACTAAGCCAACTGTTGGTGTCAGAAAGCCTACCTACACCAACAGGCCTATTATACCCCATCGGAACCTTATATGTCATTAGGAGTGAGAACTAACCCGGCGCGACAGATTGCAAAATCAGGTATAGCAGCCGGTTGCGCTATAGCAAAACAGGCTTTATTAAAAATTTCTGGCCTTATTCTTCGGGGTTATAGCCCAATTTTCTGAGCATTTCGGCTAACCTCCGGGCTTTTTGTGCCTCGGCCTCGGCCCGCTGGTATTCAGCTTCCGCCCGACGAGCTTCAGCTTCCGCCCGACGAGCTTCAGCTTTAACCCTATGTTGCAGGGCTTCAGCCTCGGTCAGACGTAGCTGCTCATCGGCAGTGTACAGGCGTAATCCTTCCGGCTCAACTACCAGCCAGCTTGCCAGTTCATCACTCCACAACCGTCCTGCTTCATCCTTGACCAACAATTCGTACTGGCCCAAAGCAGGGTTCTTGCGCCAGCCAATCAACCGATTATGGGTGCGCCATTGTTTCGTCCAATAAGAACGGCTATTCGGGTCGTATACAAAATATTCGTTCACGCCCATCGCGTAATATTTGGCCGGTTTTTCTTCCAGGTCTATCCGCCAGGTATCCTTGCTGGCAATTTCAAAGACTAGCCTGGGTGGTGGCCCATCCCTATCTATATAATAGCTGGGCGTATCTTCAAGATTAGCCGGGTCCACTTCAAGTCCATCTACCACGACTATGTCCGGGCTTTTAGCCGGTTCGAGGTGATTGTCAGTCAGGTAGAAATTGATGCCACCGGTCACTCCAACATCTTTGCCGTGAAAAATCCATTGGAGGACCATGGTCAAATACTCGATTACAGCAACATGAATCCGGCTTTGCGTCAACTCGGCACCTTCT
>JAYSYV010001554.1:0-8226 GCA_043727245.1 Chloroflexota bacterium
GGGCCGCAGCCGACCGGACGACCGGCTGATTCGCCTTTCGAGGAGGAAGTGCGGCTGGCCCTGGAAGCTAAAGGCTACCGCATGGCGGCTCAGGTCGGACAGGCCGGGTTCTTTATTGACCTGGCTGTGATTGACCCGGCACAGCCGGGGCGTTATTTATTGGGGATTGAGTGTGACGGCGCGACCTACCACAGCGCTCTTTCGGCCCGTGACCGGGACCGTCTGCGCCAGCAAGTTTTAGAGGGGTTAGGCTGGGAAATCTACCGGGTCTGGAGTACCGATTGGTTCCACAATCCCGTCCGGGAAATCGAACGTTTGGAAGAAGCGATTAGAGCGGCTGGGCAGGTTGCCACCGGCTAAGGCGCACCCGCGCACAGGAAATCAACTTTGGCGCGGTTAATCAGGACCGAGTTGGCCGTGACACGCCGGGCGGGGTTCGGCAGGAAGTTTATGCTGACATCGGTCATGCCGATAAAGTTTTCCTCGCGGTGCAGCAGAACCTGGGTCAGTTCGCGGTCCGGTTCCAGGTGCAGATTGCCGCTAATTTCAAAGTTACCCAGGCCAACGAGTACGCGGTATTGGAGTAGTTCGCCCCGAAAATAAATGCGGGCAGCCTGGACCAGACGATCCTTTTCATGGGAGTCGTTGGGGATTGCCAGCACGATTGAATCTTTACTAATGCGGGCGAATCCGCTCACGATAGAGTCGTTGGACGGTTTTAAAAGATGGGTAGTGCTGACCCGTTCCAACAAAATCTGGCTGTCAGACGAGTTCAAGACCCCGTTAGTACGTAGTTCGCTGGTTAGTAACTGGCCGACAATCTGGTGGTAATTTGTAAACAGTTCCACGGTCAACCAGCGGTCGCCCAGCCGGTCAGGAAAATCAGTCATAACGTTACCTCGGCTCTCGGCCTCTCAAATAATTGTATCAATCAGGGGTGGCGCGGTAGTCGGTTTGTCGCTGAAAGTGTAGGCTTGCAGCAGACTTTCTTTGATGCTGGCAGCCTGTTCGGGCGATTTGGCGTGAATTTCCAGCAGGGATTGGCCCACCTCGACTCTATCGCCGATTTTTTTGCGAAGGATTAAGCCCACCGCCGGGTCAATCGAGTCGGTTTTAACCATACGCCCGGCTCCCAGGGTATAGGCGGCAATGCCGATGATTTCGGCATCAATGGACCGGACATAACCGGCCCTCGGTGTCGGGAATTCTTCGCGGTGCGGGGCCAGGGGCAGGCGGGATAAATCTTCCAGGTAGCTAACGTCACCGCCCTGCTGGGCAATAAAGGCTTTGTACTTTTCAAAAGCCGCCCCGCTTTGCAGAGCTTCCTGCAACTGGCGGCGAGCGTCCTCGATACTGGCGGCCCGGCCCGACATTTCAAGCAACTGGCTGCCCAGGATAAGGGCCAGTTCCACCAGGTCGGCTGGGCCGCGCCCTTGCAAAGTTTCGACTGCTTCCTTGACTTCCAGGGTGTTACCAACAGCCAGGCCCAAAGGCTGTTCCATGCTGCTCAGGACCGCCCGGACTTTGCGGCCCACGCCCTGGCCGATTTCGACCATAGCATGCGCCAGCGCGGTCGCGTCATCCAGGTTCTTCATGAAAGCGCCCTTGCCGTACTTTACGTCCAGCACTATGCAGTTGGTCCCGGCAGCGATTTTCTTGGACATTACGCTGCTGGCAATCAGCGGAAGGCTTTCAACTGTCCCGGTGACATCTCTTAGCGCATAAAGCTTACCGTCAGCCGGGGCCAGGTCCTGGCTCTGCCCGGCCACGACCAGACCGTTTTTCGCCAGGGCTTCCCGGAACTCGGCCTCAGTGAGGGTGGCCCGGAAACCGGGGATGGTTTCCAGCTTGTCCACCGTACCCCCAAAATAGCCCAGACCGCGCCCGCTCATCTTGCCGACGGGCAGGCCGGTGGCGGCTACCAGTGGAGCCACGACCATAGTAGTTTTATCACCGACTCCGCCGGTGCTGTGCTTATCAGCCACTACCGGGGCAATATCGCTCAAATCAAGCTGGTGGCCGCTGCGGACCATGGCTTGAGTCAGGGCAACCGTTTCGGCTGGTTCCATTCCCTGAAAGAAGACCGCCATCGCAAAAGCGGCGGCCTGGTAATCAGGAATTTCTCCCCGGTTGAAGCCTTCGATAAAAAAGCTTATTTCAGCGTCACTTAGAGACTGTCCGCCTCTTTTTTTGATTATAACGTCAACCGCCCTCAACTGTTACCCCCTGTATAGCTTTATCTGGTTACTTTGTAACTTCCATGTCAAACAATTTGAACAGGAAGGCATAAATCTCCGCCGCTTCCGCGATTATCTTGGCGGTCGGCTTGCCGTGTCCGTGTCCGGCTTTGGTTTCAATCCGCAAAAGTACCGGGTTGTCGCCCTGGTGAGCCTCTCGGAGTGTCGCGAAATACTTTTTGGCGTGTAGCGGCACAACCCGGTCGTCCGCGTCAGCCGTGAGGACCAGGGTCGGCGGATAAGCCACGCCCGGCTTTACATTGTGCAGGGGGGAGTAAGCGTAAAGGATTTTGAACTCCTCCGGGCTGTTATCGGCGTTGCCATATTCGGAAGTCCAGTATCGGCCAACCGTGAAGCGGTGAAAGCGCAGCATATCCGTCACCGGCACGTGGCAGATGACGGCCCCATAGAGGTCGGGCCGCTGATTCGAGCAGGCGGATACCAGCAGGCCGCCGTTACTGCCGCCCTCGATAGCCAGTTTGGGCGTGCTGGTGTACTTATTTTCGATCAGCCATTCCGCCGCCGCGATAAAATCATTAAAGACGTTTTGCTTGTTGCCGTGCATACCGCCCTTGTGCCAGCTTTCCCCGAACTCGCCGCCACCCCGCAGGTTCGCCAGAGCGTAAACCCCGCCGTTTTCCAGCCAGGCCAGCCTCGAAACTGAAAAGGCCGGAGTCACGCTGATGTTGAAGCCGCCGTAGGCATAGAGCAGGGTCGGGTTATGGCCGTTCAGGTTGATGCCTTTGCGGTGGACTAGAAACATCGGGACTTCGGTCTGATCTTTCGATTTGAAAAAGACCTGCTGGGTTACAAAATCGGACGGGTCGAAATCCAGTTTGGCCTCGCGAAAGACGCTAATTTGCTGGTCCTGGAAATTGTAGCGCAGGATGGTGCTGGCCCGTAGGAAAGAGGTAAAGCCGATAAACATCTCGGTGGCATCGCGCTTGCCCGAAAGTTCGATTATGGAGCCGATTTCCGGTAGCTCGATATGGCGTATGAACTGGCCGTCCAGGTTATAAATCGCCAGTTGATGATAGGCGTTGTGCAAAAAGCCGACTACAAACTGGTGGTTGATGATGCCGATGAAGTCAATTACATCGGATTGTTCGGCAATGATTTCCCGCCAGTTTTCGCGCTCCGGCCTGGCGGTATCAATAGCGATTATGCGTCCACGGGGCGCGTCAAGGTCGGTATTAAAGAAAAAAACCGGGCCGTCATTGCCCACAAAGTCGTAACGGGCATCGGCCTGGTCCAGCAAGCGAATCAAAGGCGCATCGCTATCCAGGGGCCGGTAGTAGACCCGGTTCTGGGTGGCAGTTCCCAACCAGACTCGCACGACCAGATACTTGTTATCTTCGGTGGCAAAGGGCGAAAAAGCCAGTTCGGGGAAGTCGGGCCGTTCGTAGACTAGCTTATCCTCGGCCTGGTCGGTATTCAGGTTGTGCCAGTAAATCTTGCTGTTATAACTGGTTTCCTCCGGCGAAACGGTGGCCGGGTCGGGCAGGCGGTTATAGAAGAATCCGGAATTGTCGGACCGCCAGGCGATACTGGCAAACCTGGTATGGCTCAGGGTTTCGGGGTAATCTTCTTTGCTCTCTAAATTCCTGATTTTCAGTTCTTCCCAATCGCTGCCCGACTGCGACCGACCATAGACCATCAAAGTGCCATCTTTGGAATAAGTGGTGCTGGTCAGGGCCAGGGTTCCGTCCTCGCTCAACTTGTTGGGGTCAATAACCAGTTCGGGTTCGCCTTCCAGGCTGGACTGGCGGTAAAGCACCGCCTGGTTCTGGAGGCCGTCGTTCTTCCAGAAGAAGTAGGAATTGCCTTCTTTGGAAGGAGCAGAATATTTTGGGTAGTCCCACAGCGTGGTCAGGCGAGTCTTGATGGCCTCCTTTTGAGGAATAGCCTCCAGGAATTCGCGGGTGACAGTATTCTGGGCTTCGACCCATTCCTGGACTTCCGGCGCAGCGGCATCTTCCAACCAGCGGTAGGGGTCGGCTACGGCGGTTCCGTGGTAGTTGTCAACTACACTATTATCCTTACGAGTAGTAATCATGCTTGATTTTCCTTTTAGATTTCTAAATTTTCTAACCAATCTAAAGAGCAGGTTCTAATGGTACTTAATACCTTGCAATATAGCACCGGTTTTTGAAATTGGCAAAGCTATCGGCCATATGTTTTTAGATACTTCTGGCAGTAAATGGGACTTTGTTCTCTAAAGAATAGTAGTTCCTCCGGTGGAGGGTTATCAAAGCCCAGGTAAATTAAAACATCGAAACAAAGGAAGTTAATCTAAAAATAAAATCAGGCTTGAATATTCAGATTAAAAGTTGTATTACCTTTTCAGGGGCAACCCGGCTTTTAGTTTTAAAGGGTGACCCTGACATTTAATGATTACGCCAATTACAATCCTGGCAGAAAGAGATCAAATAATTCCTGGAAACTTGATATGGCGATTCCACTACCCGTTGTCCATACTTCCGTTTTTTCGGCTGCTTCCAATGGCGGAAATCCTTGCCCCGTTGTTTTTGACGATGACAATATTTTGACAACTGCCCAGATGCAAAAGTTAGCGGCAGGCTTCGGCCACGAAACGGCTTTTGTCTTACGACCTTCCCAGTCCAACGCCGATTTACGGCTGCGTTACTTTGTACCCAACCATGAAATGGAAATGTGCATTCACGCAACAGTTGGAACGATTACAGTGCTGGTCGAGCAGGGGGCTATCACTGAATCGCCGGTTAGGATTGAAACACCGCTGGGTTTGATCCGGGCTGAGTGGAAACGGGAGAACAATGGTATCACGGTAATGGTCGAGCAGTTCCCGCCTACTTTCTCCGAGAATAACCCAACTCAAGGTGAACTTTGGGCGCTTTTAGGTGTTGAAGAAAATATTGTAGATATTCGCAACACCGGACCTATTCAGGCTATTTCAACTGCTCGCGCCAAGCTGATGGTTCCGGTGGGGAGTTACCGGCATCTGGACCATGTTCAGCCGGATTTCGAACAATTGTGGGCTTTGTGCGAACGCTATCAAGTTACCGGGTTGTACCTGTTTACTCTAAACACTCGTTTGCTGGAGTTCGATGTTGATGCTCGCCAGTTTCCGCTGCGGGCCGGTTACGGGGAAGACCCGGCTACCGGAGTGGCCGCGTGTGCTTTAGCGTCTTACCTGACGGTACACCGGAATGGTGTGGAGGGTTGGAATAGTTACCGAATCGCCCAGGGCTTTGCGATGGGACGGCCCAGCGTTATCCGGGCGGAAGCTTTTTTGGAAAATGGGCAAATAACGGCCACTCGCGTAGGTGGTAATGCCTTAATTTTGTCAAATGAGATAATCCAGAATATTTAACCCTTCACTCTTTTAATCCCTGCCTGGTTGCCCCGGTAGCCGGTAAGTTTGCATTTCCCAATAAATCACGCTAAAGATGGCAAAAAGGGTTTGTTTGTAGTATCATGGTGGCTGGATTTCATTAAAATAGGTTAGGCCGGTTTTCCTGATAAGTTTTACAGTCCGGCAATATAAATTAAGAAACAAATAATTATCATTTAGACCTGGGAAGGTTATAGATACAGTGGCAACCGTAGTAGTAGCGATGAGCGGCGGGGTAGATAGCTCGCTCACAGCGGCCCTAATCAAGGAGCAGGGCCACGAAGTTATTGGTATAAATATGCGCCTGCATGGCAGCGGCACTGAGGAAGAGGAGCAAAATTACTCGCTTAGTAAAAGTTGCTGTTCGATTGTGGAAATGCAGGATGCCAGCAAGGTTTGCCAGCAATTGGACATTCCTTTTTATGCCATGAATTTTGAAAAAGAGTTTCAGGCAACCGTTATAGACTATTTCATCAAAGAATACGAGCGGGGCCGCACTCCTAATCCCTGCCTGGCCTGTAACGATTACATGAAGTTCCGTTTTTTGCTGAACAAAGCCCTGGCCCTGGGGGCCGATTACCTGGCGACCGGCCACTATTGCCGGAACGTTTTTGACGAGGGGGCTAACCAGTACCGCTTGATGCGGGCGGTGGACCTTTCTAAAGACCAGAGCTATGTCCTGTATATGCTCGGCCAGAAGCAGTTGAGCCGGATAATGTTCCCACTGGGCGACTTTACGAAGGTGCAAGCCCGCGAGATGGCCGCTGCCCGTGGGCTGGCGACGGCTGCCAAGCCGGAAAGCCAGGATATTTGCTTCGTAGCTGGCGGCGATTACCGGGATTATATTGCAACACACTCCAAGAAGCCGGTGGCGATTCCCGGACCGATTATAAATGTCCAGGGCGAATTGGTCGGGCAGCATAACGGTCTGCCGAATTACACGGTTGGACAGCGCAAGGGTATCGGAGCGGTTATGTCGCGGCCGACTTATGTCCTGAAGCTGCTTACTGATACCAATACGCTGGTGGTGGGCGAGGATGCCGAACTGCGTTCTTGCGAGATTAATGCCGAGAAAGTTAGCTGGGTCAATAGCGCCTGGCCGGAAGGGCCTATAAAGGCCAAATTCAAGGTCCGCTACAAGGCCCAGGAATTGCCGGGTCTGATTGAGCCGCTCGACCCTAAAGCTAAAACCGCTCGGATTGTGCTTGAGCAGCCCCAACGGGCCATTACACCCGGCCAGGCCGTGGTCTTTTACAACGGCGACGAAGTGCTGGGCGGCGGCATCATCGCGTAAACCAGGGAATTCGATGACAACAATAATCCTTTTTTTGTTACTGGCCGGGATTTGTGGCTTTGGTTTTCACGCCGTCTATGGCCGGAGCGTGCGGAGTATTCCTTTTTATTTGCTGGCGGCGGTCGGTGGGGCGACGGTTGGTTTTACGATAGCCCTGCTCTTTAAGATAAACTGGCTTAATTTTGGGGGGCTGCCGGTATTCGCGACGCTGGTCGGGGCCGTCCTCTTTTTAAGCTTGATGCGAAGGATAAGGATAGAAGAGTGAGCAATTCTCCTTTGCCGGACAACCTTTATATGGTGGACAGCCACCAGGATATTGCCTGGAATGTCGGGCTTGGCCGCGATTTCCTGGAACCGGCTGATTCCTGGCGGGCCAGGGTCAATGACGGTGTGAAATACGGCGAACGCCTGGTTACGCTTCCCGACCTCATAGCCAGCCAGGTGCGCCTGGTAATCGGTACAATTTTCGCGCTGCCTTCTCGCTCGGCCTCTATGTTTGAATGTGAAAGCCCGACTTACTCCAACGACCGGGAAGCTCGTCAAATCGGCCTGGACCAGCTAGAGTACTATAACCGGCTGGCCGCCGAGGATTCTCGTGTTGTGATGATTCGGACCCTGGCTGACCTGGAAACGCACCTGGCAAACCTGGAATTGGGTATTAACCAGCTTGGCCTGATTGCCTCGATGGAAGGGGCCGACCCGATTGTCCATCCTTCCGAACTGGCCGGGTGGGTGGGAAAAGGTTTACGGCTAATCGGTCCGGCCTGGCGTTCGACCCGTTATTGCGGCGGCACTGACGAACCCGGCCCTTTAACACCGCTGGGCTACGAACTGCTGGCCGAAATGGAACGTCAGGGCGTTATCCTGGACCTCAGCCACATGGCCGAAGAAAGTTTTTACAATTCGCTGGACGCTTACCACGGCCCGGTCATTGCCAGCCATTCCAACTGCCGCCACTACGTAAATACCGACCGGCAGCTTAGTGATGATATGGTCCGGCGTTTGGTCGAACGGGACGGGGTTATCGGGGTGGTCCTCTATAATCGCTTTCTGGTGTGGCCCGATGAAAACCGCAAGCCTGACCTGGAAGACGTTATCCGTCACATGAGCCGCATTTGCGACCTGGCCGGGCATACTCGCGCAGTCGCCATCGGGACCGATTGGGACGGTGGTTTTGGCGGGGAGTCGATTCCCGCGCCGCTCACCGGCCTGAACGATTTGCCTATGCTGGCTGAAGCGCTGCTCAAACACGGGTTCAGCGAGGACGATGTTAAAGGCATCTTTCACGGGAATTGGGTCCGGGCTTTAAGACGCGGGTTAGC
>JAYSYV010001555.1:0-8215 GCA_043727245.1 Chloroflexota bacterium
GCCTTTTCCGGCCCGTCCAACAATTCAGCTAACGAAGGCAGGGCATACAGAGTCAACTCGTTCAGTACGCCATGCACAACTACCCCCAGCACCCAGGAATTACTGGCGAAAGTTGCCAGGTAGGGTAAATCGGTCGGGCCTAACTCGATATGCGGATTCAACCCGCGTCCAAGCACCACCTGGTCATTTTCCGGATCATCGCCCAACCGGTGCAGGTGGACCTTCACCCGCATATTGCTGAAATCAGCATCCGGGATGCCCGGTACTTTTTCAGGTTGGCGGCGATAGAAAAACGACTGGCTGTCGGCCTGCCATTTCACCGTCCCAAAGCGAGTCCGGCTGATTGTTTCAGGCAGATTTTCGCCGCTTGCTACATCTAAAATATGGAGGAGACTTTCCTCAGAGCCGCCCTGTGACAGGCCATAACCGACTAACTTGCCATCGGGGGACGGGAAAAACCAATCCAGTGCGCTATGTACTTCTCCGGCCAGGCTGTTAGGGTTAATTAATACTTTCTCAGGGCCAGCCAGGCCGGTACGGACAACCAGCTTTGCCAGCCCTTCGCCACTATCATGGCGCATGTAAAAATAGAGGCCGTTCCCCGGCTTGATGGTCGAAATTTCCGACCCGGCCAGGCTCAACTCATTGATGCGTTTGAGCAATCTATCACGGTTGGGCAGGGCGTTCAGATACTCCGTGGTAAACTCGCCCTGGGCAGTCACCCATTCTCTTAACTCCTCGCCGTGCCAGTCTTCCATCCAGCGATAGGGGTCATCCCAGGTAAAACCATGCAGAGTTTCAGTTACTGTTTCAACTCTGGCTACAGGTTGCTTCAACATAAGTTCTTTCTAATCCTTTCTCTTCCCCCAAAATATAAACCGCTACCTGACTAACCCAGTCAGGTCAATTGGCCCGTTTGAACGTCTTTAACCCGTTCTAAAATATGAGCAGCACAATATGCCTCAGAATAGCATTGGTTTTTACCAGATTACCAGGCTGGTCTCGGTACTCCGAACGCCCACGGCGTTCGCTATGCCTGCCGTAATTCAGTTACCAAGTGAAGGAAGGTCCGGACTTTCCACCAGGGCAATTAAATCATACTGGCCCGTTACGGCATGGACCTGGGTAATTACCGAACCAGCCAGCTTCATCTCGCGTAACTCTTCCACTAATTCCGGTATCCTGGTTGGCTCAGCCTTAATCATCACATATGCCAGAATCATAAATTGCTCCTTACTTACTAATCTAAATTTGGGCTAACAAAATAAACAATAAACAATCAGACCTGAAGCCTCCAGACTGGAAGCGCACTATTACCCTCAGGTAAAAGTCATTAACGGTACAGCACCTTCACGGGCCATTATTTCAAGCTGGTTTTGCACCCGATCGAAGGATGCCGCCAGCGGAAATATTTTCTTACTGACCTGCATGTCACTATCGGTTGAGAGTGGATGCCAGAAAACCCCATCCAGGTTTACGGTTAGTTCCGGGACAAGATTTGCCATTCCCAGTTCCAATCCTTCTTTGGAATAACCTCGTTTTGCCAGCGGGCGCACGAAATGGTCTTCATCTGGGATGCCCAGGCCGCGGTGGAACTGGCAAATTTGATCCAAAAAGGGCGCATTGGCCGGTGTCTCGGTTGTGCCTAATCTTACTTGAAAACCCTCGGCTTGTAATTGCTTTATACCTTCAACGGTTTTAATCCAGGCTCCTTTACCCCGATAAGCATCGTGGTCTTCGGCTCGGCCACCATCCAGACTGACCTGGATGATTAAGTTAGGATTGGCGATCGCTACCAGCTTTTGCAAACGGACCCCATAGAGTAGCATAGCGTTGGTCAGAACGGTAGTTTTTACCCTGGCAGATGAATAAGCCAGCATCTCATAAATATCATTTAGCAAAAACGGTTCGCCACCGGTTAAAAAGACATCACTAAACCCAAGTTCAACCGCTTCATCTACCAAGCGCTGAACATTGGTTAGCCCTAAAGCTCGGCGGGCGGCATTAGGGCTTGATTTAGCTACACAGTAGGTACAGCGTAAATTACAGTCGTAGTTGGTGTAGATCCATAATTTCCATTGCGGAGCAGGGGAAGTTGGATTATTTTTACTTTCGGCCAGGTCCAGGTCGAGATCAAGGTAATTACTCATTTTGCCCTTCTTTTTATCTTTCTTTGGTGTAATTTAGGCGAGTGTATTTCATACATTCTTCGCCATGGCTCGCTCAGCGATTTGTCGCTTTGGATCTTCCCACCTACAAAGCCGGACCAATTAGCCTGGCAACCAGATTTATTACTTTGAGTCCGGTTAAACTTCCCTGGTGCAGCCCTTTTTCAAAGTCACCCTCATTTTGACCCATTTGATTGGTAACATGGGCAAAGCAGATAATATTTTTACTTCTGGCAGTTGCCAGCGCATACAGGGCCGCTGCTTCCATTTCGACAGTCAAAATACCCTGCTGCTTACAATATGAAATGGCTTCTTCGGTTTCCCGAAATGGCGCATCAGTAGTCCAACTTGCTCCAATCTCTAGCGCCATTACCGCTTCGTCCCAGCCTTGTTCTAAAACTGCCCTTAATCCTGTGTTTACATAACTATAAGAAGAAGCGGGCAAATAATGATAGCTGGTGCCTTCATCCCGCAGGGCTTTGTCGATCAGTACCATGTAAGGCGGTTGCCCGACCGGGCTTATCTGGCCGGCCGAAGTAAGGCTAATAAGAAGCTTGCAGCCGGAGGCAAATAGCTCCTCGGCCACTAAAACCGCAAAAGGCGCGCCTACCACTCTTCCAACGATACCAAATTCAATATCCAACTCTTTATCTATAAAAGTGTCCAGATTAGTATGGTAACAGGCCCAGTTTTTATGCCGGTTTGCGAGGCCCGTTGCATTCAAATAATCAACCAGATCGCCGTCTGGATCAAGCACGCAGATTGCCGGAACCGTCCCTGGCTCTAGCCCTTTTTGTCGTCGAGCCTCGCGCAGTAAATTTTCCGGGGTAAAGACCGAAGGTTTCTCATAAAGTTTATTGGTGAGTATTGGTAAATCCGGCAGCTCGTCTGGACGTGATAAGCTCATGGTTTCTAGTAAAAGCCTTTCTAATAATTTCAAAATTTGATAAAGACATTATTACCCCTGCATTTAGCTGAAACAAGCACGAACCTTATTGCAAGGATTTCTCAGTTAGTGGTTTGCTTTCACTTTTCCATCGCCTGTATTTTAGAGTTGTTTTGATCAGATAATACCCGGCTTTTAGTGTTCCATTGAATGTACCGCTAACTTTAGACTTGCCGCCGCCCCGCCGCCGGTAGTCAACCGGCACTTCCACAATTTTGCATTTGGACCGGGCGGCTTTAACCAGCATTTCTACCGTCCAGCCATAGGTCATCTCCTGCATTTGAAAGGCAGCTAAAACCTCACGCCGGATGGCTTTGAAGGAAGGCAGATCACTAAAATGTTGTTTGTACACTCGGCCAATCAGCCAGGCCACCAGCCGGTTACCCCAGATAGCGTGGACCGGTAAGGCTCCCTTTTCAAAGTGACCTAAGCGGCGCGAACCAAGTACCAGGTCAGCCTGCTCATTCAGCATTTTTTGCAACAACACCGGTATCGTGCCAGGCGGGTCGCTGAAGTCACCATCCAAAAAGACCAGGATGTCAGATACCGGGCTTTCTTCAAAACCGGTATAGCAGGCGGCCCCGTAGCCCCGGCCCCTTTGCTGAACTACTTCTACACCCAGCCGGCGGACCGCTTCAACAGTGCCATCCTGGCTTCCACCGTCCACTACCAGTACCGCAAGGGTGAATTCAGGGTCGGGAATTAAATCCATGATTTCTTCCAGCACCCTGGTAATAGTGGCAAATTCGTTATAAACCGGGATTATAACCCTGACCTGGGCGCTATAAATTGGAGCTTCATTCGGCAGAGTGTTTTCAGACTGGTTCAAGGCTCAAACTCCATATGCAGAGGTGTTTCACTCTAGAAATCTCCGGTTTTACCTGAAGGCTCATCTTAAAAAAACGCAGGCTGACTTAGCCAGAAGTTTCAACAAAGACCTTAGACAGAGCCTGACGAGTGTGAAAAGCACAGTGGGATTCCTGGGATTTTAACTCATCCCTGAAACGTTCCAGTTCCGCGCCGGTATCCAGGTCGTACCAGCCGGGTAACACCTCCACTTGAAGAGCCGCCTCATCCGCCCGCTTTATCGTCTCGCTCATTACGGTTTCGGTACTCCAGATCATGTCATTTAACAGTGACGGATAGACTTTTTTAGCCCCAATCAAATAATACCCACCATCATCGGTCGGACCTAGCACCAGTTCATTTGTTTCAAGGCTTTGCAACGCTTCAGCTAAGTATTGCCCTGGCAGAGTGGGATTATCGCTACTGATACACAAAACTTTAGAAAAACCGGCTGCCAGACCTTTTACGAATCCTTCTGTCAGTGCCCCGGTAAGACCAGGAGTATCCTGAACAATGTAGTCAACCGTTTCGGGCAGGATATTTTTGAGTTCGCGAGCATCCTCAGCCGTCGGGCAGACTACTTTAACTTTAACACCACTCACTTTCAAGGCAAGGTCGACGGTATCAAGTAAAAAGGCAGTGTAGAGTTCGGTCGCCTGAAAGTGATTCAAAGGTGGACAAAGCCTTGTCTTTACTTTGCCGGCCCTGGGAGCCTTGGCAACAATTACTATTAGTCCTATTTCACCCACTGATCGTTCTCCATTCTTAGAATATATGGTTCAGCGAGTAAAATAGCATAGGCGCTCTGACCCTCGGAAATTTCACCGCGTCGCGCCATTGACAGAACGGTGTGGACGGGTAAAATCACCCGCTGCAAAAGTTCAGTTTCTTCAAGTTGCATTTCCCCCAGCACTACTCCGGTCGCAAGGAAACCTTCACAGGAGAGAGTTATATGGGCCGAACTGCTGTAAAACCGGGCCAGATAAATTAACTCCTGGCATACCCCGCCTACTTCTTCCTTTAGTTCGTGTCGAGCGCGGATAGCCGGGTCTTCCTCCGGGGTTTCGAGAGAACCGGCTGGAACTTCAAGCACCCAATCCCGGACTGGATAGCGGTACTGGCGGATAAGTACAATTTGCCCATCGTCTGTCAGCGGCACAACAAAAGCAGCCCTGGGTACTTCGGCATAACTGTAGGTTACTTCCCGGCCCTGCCCGATGTCTACCCGGTCTTCCCTGAAGCTTCGCCAGGGGCTTTTGAAGAGGTAACGGGTTTCAAGTGTACGATATGGTTGGCTTACTTTTTCCGCGTCCATTTTCTTTGTGTTACTCCAATTACTTCAATAGTATCAGTAAACTTAAAATTAGAAACACCTTACTCATTCAAAGCTAAATTATTGCCATTGGGTTCTATTGAGTATAAGTTCGACTTAAACGCTCCACCTGGCCCCACACCCTTCACAACATTGGGGCGGAGTTTTGGACAAAAAGGCCTGGCGGAACTCCTGGTAGCTTGTTCCCTGCCAGATTTCTTCCAGTGGCCGCTCAAAAACGTTACCCAGGATCGGGCCACCTGCTTTCCCGGTAAAAGGGGCAAAACAGCAGGGCGAGACATCACCGTTGGCTTGAATATAGGTTAAACGCCAGGGCCGGGAACATTCTTGCCAGGGATATTCCTCATCCAGCGTTTCCAGGCCGATAATACTCCCGGATGAGGTTATATGTTCTCCGCCGCTGGCTGCCACCTTGATGCCATTTTTCTGGCAAATTGTAAGAGTTTCAGCCAGGGCAGTTTTTTCCTGGTCAAAAAGTTTATGGTAAAGAGATTGCTCTTCCACGGCTAACCCCTTGCCAAAGTAGACCAACCTTTGAACATACAGCTCTCCGATACCGGCCAGGGCGGCAAACCGAGCTACGTCGGGCAACTCGCTGATGTTCTCCCGCATGCTGGTAAACCATAAACTCAGTTTGGGGCCGTGTCCGGCTTCCTTAATCAGGGCCGTTAGCGCCAACACATTTCGTTTAACTTTCGCGAGCCCGGCTACTCCTCTAACCAGCTTATAGGTGTCCGGTTGAGCCGCATCAAAAGAAATCCGGTATTCATCCAGGCCGCTATCGACCAGTTCTATGCGCCGCCTTTCGTTCAAAGCCAGGGCATTGGAGTTGAACAGGACGTATACGCCACGAGCCTTTAGATAGCGGACCATTTCGAAGAGTTTCGGGTTCAGTAGCGGTTCACCCAGACCGTGCAGGACGGCCCGTTCGAGACCGGGAGCTTGCTCAACGATATGAGTAAAATGCTCGAAAGAGAGGTTGTCCTTGCGGTCAGGCCAGTTATAGGTTCGAGGACACATGGTACACAGTTCATTACAATTTTTAGTCACCTCGATATACAGGCTGACCGGTTGCCGGATTAAAGGCTGGTTTGCCATGACGAGGGCGGGCCGGAGCAGGATGGTTCGCATGCAATAATGTCCTTTGTCTCTCTAAGGGTGGGGTAAATAAAGACTGAAACGCTGCCTTTGGCGTGGTAAAGGTTACGTTTCTTTTCTGGTACAGGGTCCACAGTGACGTGTCCAGCCTTACTAAATTACCCCGGCACTACCCGGTTTAGCCCCAGTGGCAAGGTTCAAAAGTTTAGCCAGCGGGTTGTTTTTACTGGCCCACTTCTGGTAGTTTTTAGCCAGGAGAGCATCAATCGAGAACTGATTTCTGGCCCCGATAACCGCAAAGATAGCCGATGGGATAATAAAAGGCAAATAGGTAAACAGACCTTCACCGGGGACACTTAAGAGGCCGATTAACAGACTTAAACCCCATAATGCCCCGATTAAACCGCCTAACCTGGTCAAAATACCGAAGATCAAACTGATTGCGATAAATGACTCGGTAAAAATAGTAAGCCAGGCAAAGAGGTCAAAATTAGGAATAACAATATTTTTCACGAAATCGCCGTATAACCCTATGGTAGGATACTGCACTTCCTTCTGCATCCAATCACACAAACCGTTGAGCGGCTGTCCGGCTGGCGGGTTAAAGCGGTAAGCATCACAGCCAAAACCGGCTTTGAGCCAGGGAGCTTTCCAGCCCAGTGCACTCAACCAAAGATAACCGGCCCAGACCCGGAAAAGTGTAATTACCACGGCCAGCCCAATCGTTATTCCCCGGCGAGAGTTATTTACCGGACCCGAAGTTTCCATTTTTTGATAGTCCTTCCTTTAATACAATTTTTGTTTTCCCAGCCTGCGCAGGCCCGTTTTTCCACCAGGTATAAATATTCCAGCCTATAAGTAGATGCAAAGGCCAATATTCAAGCGGGTTGATCCAGAACTTTAACGGGAAATCCGGTTTTGGGGCGTAGTTTAAATAATAGAGTTGAATCAGGAGAGCAAAAAGCAGCCAGGCTTTGTCCCAACTCTTAAACCCTTTACCCCACACCAGCGGAAGCCAGACCAGTAGCCAGCTTATATAGGAGCTATGGACCGTCGAAGCTACGAGTAAGGTAACTCCGAACACCAGCATTATCCGGCGTGGGAGCGTAATTTCAGAAGCCAGCCGGGGATGAAGAGATAGGAGTGACACGGTACCAGCCAGTATTACTAAACTTACTATTTTAGCGGTAAAAATACCCCCTAATTGAAAAGCTAACTGGTAAATGAAACCTTCATTATCTCGCCAGGTGCCGGTATATTCGAATATAGAACCAATAGCCCCTTGCCCCATGACTAAAAAGGGAATATAACCGGCGACGACTACCGCCAGGGTCAACGCCGGGTAGCGCCAGTATCGCGGCTTTAGTAAGACCCGCCAGCTCCAGTTTACCGGGGATTTCCCAGCTGCGGCGGTCCCGGTTACGACCCCGGCCAGGATGCCACCTTCCCAGCATACGAGGAACAGAGGCAGGGCGAAAAGCGGGGTGAATTTTGCCAGGATTGCCAGCCCCAGGGTAAAGGCCGATAGGGCCGGACACTTTCGTAGAGCCAGGCCTACCGCCACCAGCATCAAAAGCAGCATTAAAGTGTCGTTATGACCGCTTTGGCCGAACTCTATTACCGGTAAAGGACACCAGGCATAAAGAATTACCCGCCGCAAATCCAAATTGAAAATTCCCAACAGCCAGAGTAAGGCCAGGCAGACCAACAACTCAAAGAAAGCTGCCGCGATCTTTGGGCCGAAAAGACTATCAGCCAGGAGGCTATATTCGATTGCCCCGGTAAGTTGCGCCAGGGGCGGGTAAGGTGATGCCGTTTCTTTTT
>JAYSYV010001556.1:0-8194 GCA_043727245.1 Chloroflexota bacterium
ATAAATTTCTCCGCCGCAAGCAGCGGAGTATTTTAAGCGGATTACTCTCACAAGGATACGCCGCAAGCAGCGGGGAATTCAACCCTGAGAGATTAAAAAGAATTTAAATCCAAAAAGGCAGGCTTATTAGCCCGCCCCAAAAAGTTCTTGTGATTACTACCAGCGATTTTTGTGGTTACGGTCGTTCCAGGGGTCGCGAGAGGATTTCTTGCGTCCACCAAACCAGTTGCGTAAGCTGGCCCAGCTAAAATGGTCACTTTCTATAGTCTGACCATGCCAAAATTGCGTCCCGCTATCCAGGTCCTTGCCCCGAAAAAAGCGTAGAAATACTGGCGATACAAAGACAAAAGCCCCGATTGCCCCAATTAGTTGAGCCATCCAGGTCAAACCCGGCAAATACTCATGGACAATTAAGGCCACAATTACCAACCCTAACCCGCTCAACATTAAACGGAAGGAAAGGCTGACATGTTGGGCCGCCAACCACTGATTAAAACGCGAAAGGGCCGAGCGCCTGGCCCGAATAGGAGTGGGCTGGGGAGGCATTACACCAACCGAACGCTTACGGGGTTCTCGTTCCGGCTCGCGGTCACGGCTGCGTTCTTTCTCAGCCGGGGGAGACTCCGGCACAAAGGTGTCCATTTTCTCAAGAATTTCTCTAATCTCCCGTTCGTACTTCTTCATGCTTCACCATCCCCGCTAGACAGGTTCGTAATAAATACCTGCCAATCCTGCTGAATCATATTTTGCTAGATTTAAATTTATTGTTAAATAATCACTTTCCTGGGTACAGGTTATATTAATAGGATAATGAGGTGGGGGGGCGCTCAACTTTAAGAAGAAAATATAGGCCGGGCCGATAAGTACCTGCCTATAAGTGTTCCCTTAGTCTGGCAGGCTTGAAATTACCCCTAAAACTCTGCCTATTTCTATTTTAGTTCACCCGACCCTAAAAGTAAATAGCAGCCCGGTGTATTTTCTGTGGCTAACCAATTACATTCTCGATTACGTCGAGCCGGATTAGCTTCCCACCCGGTTCAAACTCCACGGCAGCAAGGTCAATCCGGCAAGGTGGCGGCTGACCTCGCGAATCGTACAATTCAGTATGGGCGTAAAGGTAAGCTTCGACCAGATTTTGTAAACGCTGTTGTTTGGCCGGAGTGACCGATTCCTCCGGGGTTCCGGCCCGTAAACCCCGTCTAGTGCGTACCTCAATGAACGTCAAGCATTCCCCGTGCCACGCCACTATATCTAACTCACCAATCGCACAACGCCAGTTAGTACAAATAACCCGGTAGCCAAGTTCGGTGAGCTTTCCGGCGGCCAGCCGTTCGCCCAGGTCGCCCAGATTTTTACGAGCCTTACTCCCCAATGAAAACTCCTCGCTAAACGTGAAATGACAATGGCTGGCTGGTTCTTTTTCTTTACAACCAGTGGAATGACAAAATTGATTTACAAATTATTAGATGCTTAAGCATATGAACGTAGCTTAAAGGATATTCGTTCCCGTTTTACCGGTTTAGTTTACCGTCTTAAAATATAAGCCAAGGGGGGGAAAGCTGTTATTCCTGTTGTAACATTGAATTTATTGACCTCAGACCACTGGTAATAACGGCTTTGTAATCCCATGTTGAATTTAGCCAGAAATAGCGTAAAATTATTGAGTGTGATATATTAAATACAAGTTAAAATCACCCAGGAATGGGTTAAATGCGCTCAGTTCTTAGCCAATTCCAACAGGTGGTTAAGGGTTTGACACTGGAAAGTTAAGGATGGGATGCGTTACGGACTGGTAACGGATATTCATAGTAATCTTGCCGCTTTGGAAGCAACCTTAAAGGCTATGGAGCAACAGGGGCCAATTGATGGGCTTTTGTGTATGGGCGACATAATTGGCTATGGACCACAACCAAATGAAGTCGTTGAGCGAATAAAAGAATATCCCCTGTTTTCTATTATCGGTAATCACGATATGGCGGTTCTCGGCCAGTTAGAACTTTCAGACTTCAACCATGACGCGATTGATGCCAACGTCTGGACTAGAGTGCAGTTAGAACCCGAAAACATGGAATGGCTGGAAAGCCTCCAACCTCAAGCAGTTTTTGATGACAAAGTTAGTCTGGCCCACGGCAGCCCCTTAGAACCGGTCTGGGAATATTTAACCACACCACACGCCGCCGCCCGCAATTTCGGAGCCTTTGATACGCAGCTTTGCTTTGTCGGCCATACCCACCTACCCCGCCTTTTTTTCCTGCGCGAGAACGAAGTGAATACCATTTTTGGTTATACCACTCGCAAAGCCGAAATGCGTATACCCGAAGATAACGAAACCATCGAGCTTGGGGAACAACGCGCCATTATTAACCCTGGCAGTGTCGGGCAGCCCCGTGACGGAGATAGACGGGCGGCATATGGAATTTACGACGATGAAAAAATGACTGTTACTTTTTGCCGGGCAGCTTACGATATTAATGCTACCCAGGAGTTGATGCGCCAGGCTCATCTGCCATTAAGCCTGAGTATTCGGTTGGATTATGGACGGTAGAAGGGGTTAGGGAGCAAGGCTGGTCTGGCAGTACACACGCCTTTGAAACCTTCCTGTTGGTTTTTCGTAAATTATTAATGGGGCTGGAAAAGGATAGTAGATTTTCTCTGTCCTGAACCGGCTTAAGTTGGAAAATATGTTGAGGTCATTAAAATAATTCATGAGTGAAAAGTATAAGGGTACTACTATCCTGGTCCCTATCAAGGGTAATTCTTCCGACGAAGAAGTAATGCGTTGGGCCTCCCAGATTGCCAAGAAAAACCTGGCTACCATTTACGCCGTATTTGTGGTGGTGGTCAAGCAAGAACTGGCCCTGGAAACCGAGCTGCCCGACGAAGTAGCTCACGGTGAGCAGGTTTTGGAGACAGCCAGCCAGATAGCCCAGGAAATTGGCGTCGATGTAGAAACGGGTATTTTACAGGCCCGGTCGGCTGGGGTGGCAATCGTAGAAGAAGCCATTGTCCGTTCGGCCCCCCTGATTATTATGGCCGTTACCTACCGCAACCGGAAAGGCGAGTTTAATATGGGCCGCACCGTCCCCTATGTGTTGAAGAATGCGCCTGGTCGGGTTTGGATGTTCAGGGAAGCACTACAAAAAGTACAATAATAGCCAGTTAAGCTATACAGGAGTTGGTTAAAATGAAATTCGTAATATTAGGGTGTGGTCGGGTTGGTTCGCGACTGGCTACTATGCTTGACATGATGGGGCATGATGTCGCAATTATTGACAAATCGCAAGACTCATTCAAGCGTTTACCTACCTCTTACAACGGTCAGGCCATTATCGGGGTCGGCATAGATGAAGATGTATTACGCAGCGCCGGGATTGAGCAAGCCGATGTTTTTGCGGCTGTCACCAATGGTGATAATACAAATATTATGGCAAGCGAAATTGCCAAAGAACTTTTTAACGTCCCACGGGTGCTGGCTCGCATTTATGACCCTTTGCGCGAGGAAACTTACCACGCCCTGGGACTGGAAACGATTTGCCCGACCACCCTTATCAGTAATGTAATAGTAAGCTGGGTACTGCCCGGCGAAGACAAGCCAAAAGTACCGACTCCGGCTGGCTCAAACCCAATGGGCACTGAGCGAGCAAATTAACTCACCGGGGCCGGTCCGTTATAATACCGGATTGATTATAAATTAGCCGCAAACCGGATTCAGGGAGGATTTTCAAAGTGTACATAATTATTGCAGGTGGTGGCAAAGTGGGCCGTTATCTGACCGAAGCGCTGGTAAACCGGGGCCACGAAGTCCTCTTGATTGAGAAAGAAAAAGCTAAGGTCGAGCAGTATACCGAGCAATTCGGCGGAATAGTGGTCCAGGGCGATGCCTGTGAAGCCCAGGTGCTGGCGGATGCCGGTATTGGTAGAGCCGATGCTATGATTGCCGTTACCGGTGATGATGAAGATAACCTGGTGTGCTGCCAGGTAGCCAAGAAGAAATTCAAGGTTGGCCGGGTGATTGCTCGTATTAATAACCCCAAGAACGAGCGCATCTTCAAAGCGCTTGGCATTGATGCAACGGTTAGCCACACCAAGGCGCTGTTAGAGATGATTGAACAGGAGCTACCTTTAAGTTCCTTCCGGCATCTGCGCTATATCCACGATAGCAACCTGGAAATTGTCGAAGTGGTTATCGGGCCGGAGTCACCTGCCTGCGAGAGACCAATTAATAGCCTGGAATTTCCCCCGGATAGCTCAATTTTGCTGGTAGTCCGCCACGGTAAAGCTCTTGTACCCAGCGGTAATTTAGTCTTAAAAGAGCAGGACGAAATAGTCATCCTGACACCGCAGAATAGCGACAGCCAGGTTCAGGAAATGTTGCTCGGCGAATAAACCCCACCACCGGCGAATAAAGAGCTTTTGGGTTAAACTCGGAGGCTCTTTTTTATTTCCCCGGAATAATCAAACCTTTTTACCGGCTAATGGATAGTATTATTAGAAGGTAAAGAAAGCAGGTTGAAAAGAGATGGAAGAAACGGATAGTAAAGCGGTATCCCGGTTGAAAAATGGCGATATAGGCGGTCTTGAAAGCCTGGTGCGGCGCTACCAGCTTAAAGCAGTCTGGACCGTAGCCTGGTCGCCGGATGGTAAAACCCTGGCATCAGGCTCCGGCGATAAAACTATCAAGCTCTGGGCGATAAAGTAGCAACGTTGGTCAATAAAAAACGGCCTTTTTGGAAGAATTTTCCAAAAGGGCCGTTTTATTTCAAAACTAGGCCAATTCTTCAAGCTGGCTTTCGATCAGGCCGACTGCTTCCCGTAAAAGGGCGCTGTCAAAACCAAAGCGCGTTCCAGCCGCCTGGAAAAGTTCCGGCAGCGTAACCGTTTTACCCAGTTTGAGAGCGCCGTGATAAAGCGCGACTGCGTTGGCCTGGTCCTTCAAGGCGTTAGCCCAGACCTGGACTGCCCCCAGTTGGGCCATGCCGTATTCCACGTAGTAAAATGGATAGCGGAAGATGTGCAACTTGCGATGCCAGCCCGTAACACGCCCATCTTCCAGGCCGCTCCAATCTTCGGTCCCCATAAACCGCGCCCACAATATCCCCCACTGCCGGTCGCAATTAGCCGGGTCCACCGCTTCGTTTACGTGGGTGTAGGCCCAATGTTGAAAAGCATCCACTACCGCCATGTAGGGCCAGAACAAAATGATTTTCTCCAACAGTTCTACTTTGGCCCGGCCAGCCTCGGCCTGAGTATAATAGCCGCCCTCGCTTTCGGCCAGGTAGGGAGTCGCAAGCAGTTCCATAGACATCGAAGCGACTTCGGCAAATTCCGAGCCGGTATAACGCTGCTGACCGTAGGGCAGTTTTAAAGTTTCAAACCCGTGGAAAGCGTGGCCCGACTCGTGGTGGATTGTCACTACGTCCGCGCCAATCCCCACGGCGTTCATGAAGACAAATGGGCGGCGCTTTTTCCCAACTGGAACCTGGGTGCAATAAGCTCCCGGCCCTTTATTCTTGCGATTGGGCAGGTCGAGCAAATTCTCCCGGCGCATCGTGGCGAAATACTCGCCAAACAAGGGGGCTACCTTGCCGAAAACGGTCTGGGCTTTGTTAGCCAGTTCTTCAGTATCCTGGAAAGGGCGGAGCGGCGGCAAGCCGGACGGTTCTACTTCCAAATCCCAGGGCCGAATGCTTTCCAGACCCAGGCGTTTGCGGCGGCGTTCCAGTACACGGGCTGCCGCCGGGACCACCACTTCTTCAATCGCGGCGTGGAAGGTAGCGCAGTCCTGGGGAGTGTAGTCGAAACGGTTGAGCATCTTCCAGCGTAAGGCCCGGTAATCCGGTTCCCCGGCATTCTCGGCCATGCGCTGACGCAAGCGCAGCAAGTCGGCAAAAATCGTGTTGAGGGCTTCCCGGTCGGCCAGTTGGCGTTCCGAACCGGCCCGCCAGGAGTCTTCTCGCCTGGCCCGGTCATCGCTTTGCAGTTCCGAGCGTAATTGTTGGAGAGTTTGCTCGCGACCTTCCCATTCAACCGTTTGCGCTCCGATTATCTTGTTGAACGCCATAAGTAACTTTTGCTCCTCAATGGATAGAGCAAGGTTTGATTCGCGGAAAATCTCGACCTGGACCCGCATCTGACGCAAGGCTACACCCATGCCGTCCGGCTCAAAACCGCTTGCCAGCAACTTCTGGGTCAGGCGTTGCTCGGCCTGCTTGAGTGGCGGTTCGAGGGTCTGGCGCAACTCGTTTAACTCGGCTTGAACCGTGAGGTCGGCAGTATTCTGGGTATGGGCCAGGTTCAAAAGCGAAAACTTGCCGCCGGTCAATTCCTGCAAAGCGGTCCAGACTTTCAACCATTCATCGATATTTTGAGCAGTTAAATCTTGCTCCTCCAGTTCCCGGTAGTAAGGGGCCAGTTCGGCCCACTGCCACTCTTTAACTCCATCCAGCGTTTCAGGCAAATTTGCCAGCATAAATATATCCTTCCATTCAGGGCTTTAGATAGCCCTAATTTTTCCTTAATGAGCAGTAATCCTCTTTACGAGTCTGTAGGGGAGTTTAACTTTGGGATAGGGGAATTGTCAATAAACCATCAATGGCTTTTTGAATATTAATTTTGCCATTAGAACTTATTTGCAAGTAAAGAAAATTGCTTGCTACGAAAGAAAGGAGCCGCTAATATCCCCATAGCTAAAGCAAGGGGTCTTACGCGACTTAGGATAAAAAGGCGCACTTTACTTAAAAAGTGCGCCTAAACCTTTAGGAGAGTGCGGGAAGATGGCAAACGGCTAAACCGTTCAGCCGCCTTTGTTAATCGAAGTAACCGCCAATGAAAGCCGACAGGTCGGCCACGCGGCAGCTATAGCCCCATTCGTTATCGTACCAGGCTACAACCTGGACCAAATTGCCGCCGATTACCTGGGTTAGAAGCGAATCAACGATGCTGCTGCGAGGGTCGCCCCGGTAGTCGCTGGAAACCAACGGCTGCACTTCGTAGCCCAAAATGTCTTCAAGGTCGCCTTCGCTGGCTTCCTTGAGAGCGGCATTAACTTCTTCGATGGTTGTATCACGAGTTACAATGGCCTTGAAGTCAATGATAGACACGGTGCTGGTGGGAACCCGCAGAGCGAAACCATCGAACTTGCCTTTGAGTTCAGGGATGACCAGGGCGACTGCTTTAGCCGCGCCGGTGGTGGTCGGGATAATGTTAATCGCTGCCGCCCTGGCCCGCCGCAAATCCTTGTGCGGCTGGTCCAGAATTACCTGGTCGTTGGTATAGCTGTGGATGGTCGTGACCAGACCCTTGACGATGCCGAACTTTTCCAGGATAACCTTGGCTACCGGAGCCAGACAGTTAGTGGTGCAACTGGCGTTGGAAATGATATGGTGTTTTTCCGGGTCGTACTGGTCGTGGTTGACACCCATAACCACGGTCAGGTCTTCGCCTTTGGCAGGGGCGCTGATGATAACCTTTTTGGCTCCGGCCTTGATATGTAATCCGGCTTTATCAGCGTCGGTAAAGCGACCAGTAGACTCAATAACCAGGTCAACGCCCAGTTTGCCCCAGGGAAGGTTGGCCGGGTCTTTTTCGGCCAGCACTTTCAAGGTCTGCCCATCTATTTTCAGGGAGTCGCTTTCGACTTCCACGTCGCCTTCAAAGAAGCCGTAGTTGCTATCGTATTGCAACAGATAACCAAGGGTTTTGGTATCGGTCAGGTCGTTTACGGCTACAATTTCAACTTCGTCCGCATACTCCTCCACCAGAGCGCGGTAGGTTTGTCGCCCGATTCGTCCAAAACCATTGATTCCGACTTTTATTGCCATTGCTTTCTTTCTCCTTGATCTTTCACGGTTGAACACCTAACCGTATGGAGCATTCGATTGTTTCCTCTGTCTCACTTTTTCCTTATGTGCGTCGCAATTATAGCATGCCCCTATCTACTGTTCAAACGTCCTTGAGCATTTTTACCAAATCTTCAGAGTAAATGTCATTATAACAAAAAGACTGGCCCGAATTGGGCCAGCTTTAGCGGTAAATCTTTTTTCAAGCCGGAAATTAACCGGGTTGACCGGCATAAAGCCAGGGCTGTTCGGCCTGACGCTTGCTCTCAAAATCATCAATCAGGCCGCCGAACTGCAAAGTCCAGCCAATATTGTCCAGACCTTTGAGCAAAGCTTCCTTTTTGAAGGAGTCAATG
>JAYSYV010001557.1:0-2667 GCA_043727245.1 Chloroflexota bacterium
CGCTGGATGCCAAAGGCGGCTAATTGTGGTTCTAATTCAGCCAACCACCCCTTCGTCCACTCGACCAGGTTATGCGCTAACTGGGCCAGCAGTACCAGCATTTCCTGACCCGCTAGGTTGAACTTTCGCCGCTTGACCAGCCCTAAGCCCTGCTTGTCGCCCTTGATTGAGGCTGTTTCTATGACCGCCCGTTGGTCATTGTCAGTTATCGCGCTATGATGTAAGAGTCCCGGCAATGATGTACACTCAGCCTTTTTAAAAGCTTTCGGCTCAGTTTCGGCAATGATGTACACTTTATCTCTGGCTTTCCTGCACTAATGGCGGTACTCTTTTCCCATCATTCAATTTCGTATCAAAAGATTTACGAAACGACAGATGGAGGAAGAGTATGGCTGGCAGGAGAATCGACACCATGGATTTACACGAACTCTTACGGCACCTTAAAAAGCAAGCTAAGGATCTGCCAGTCAGCCGGACTCTCGGTATTGACCGGCGCACCGTTAGCCGTTACAGGCAGTGGGCTGTCGAGCATAAGCTGCTTTCTGACCCTCTGCCTCCTATTGAAGAGCTGCAGGCCCTGGTTAATCAGACCCTCCAGCCCCAGCCGCCGCCCCAGATAGTTTCTTCAGTTGAACCCTATCGGAAACTGGTGGTCACCCTGAGGGAACACGACCCTAAAATTGAAGGAACGGCTATCTGGCAGCGTCTCAAGGAACAGGGTTACACCGGCACGCGCAGTTCCGTCTATCGCTTCCTCACTCGTCTGGATCCACCAGATCCTGCCAGTAAGGCTACGGTCAGGGTGGAGCGCCAGCCAGGTCAGGAAGCCCAGGTAGATTTCGGTTATGCCGGCTTGCTCATTGACGAAACTACCGGACAATTGCGTAAAGCCTGGTACTTCGTGATGACCCTCTCTTTCAGCCGACACATGTTCGTCGAGTTCGCCTTTGACCAGAGTATAGCAAGCTGGATCTTACTCCACCGCCATGCCTTCGAGTTCTTCGGCGGCACCCCGCAAGTGGTCGTCATCGACAATCTCAAGGCGGCTGTCACAAAAACCGACTGGCTCAGTGACGACCCACTGATCCAGCAGAGCTATCGCGAGTGTGCCGAGCATTACGGGTTCCTGATCGGTCCCTGTCGGCCCAGAACCCCTCAGCACAAAGGCAAAGTGGAGTCGAACGTCCATTACGTCAGGCGTAATTTCCAGGCTGGACGACCAACGGAACCCCTTACCCAGATCAACCGCGAAGAAGTGAAAGAGTGGTGTTTGACCACGGCCGGTAAGCGCCTTCACGGCACTACCGGCAAGCCACCCCTGGAGCTGTTCGAGCAATTTGAATGTGCCGCCCTGCAGCCCTTGCCAACCGTATCTTATGACCTGGCGGAGTGGAAAGAACTGACCCTTCACCGGGACTGTTATGTGGTTTTTAACCAGGCTTTCTACTCCGCTCCCTTCCATCTAATTGGACAGAAGTTGCGGGTCAAAGGTAGCAGTCAGAAAGTTCAGATTTACACCACTCGTTACGAACTGGTAGCAACCCATTCCAGGGCCACCGAGAGCGGTCAGCGTTTAACCCATCCTGATCATCTGCCGCCTCACAAACTGCCCGGACTGCTTCTTAACCGCGAGGCTGTAGTGGCCCAGGCCACCACCATCGGCCCTGCCACGACCGAGATGGTAAAACGGATGCTGGATGATCCCACACTCGACCGTTTGCCTACGGCCGGTCGAGTGGTGCGGCTGGCCGAGCGAAAGGAAGTGGGCATCGAACGACTGGAAGCAGCTTGCAAACGAGCCCTTGCCTTTGATGAAGTCAGCTACCGGGCCGTTAAAGGCATACTCGGCGATGGGCTGGAAAAACAGCCGCTTGAACCAGTTAGTCTCAGCCCGGTGACAGCCAGCCGGTTTGTGCGCCCGGCCAGTGAACTGCTGGGCCACCTGTTTGGAAAGGTAGGAGCGTTATGGAATTAAACTATTCCCAGATGATGCACTACTTAAAACAGTTACGTCTCAGCGGCATCCTGACGACACTGGAAGCGCGAGTGCGCCAGGCCGAAGCGGAGAGCTGGAGTTATGCTGAATTTCTCTCGCGACTTCTAGAAGATGAAAGCTGTCGGCGAGGTCAGAATCAGCTGGCGATGCGTTTACGCCGGGGCCAGGTCAGTACTACCAAGACGTTGGAAGGCTTCGACTGGAATTTCAACCCGACTATTAACCGGCCACAGGCCCTGCGTCTAGCCAATTGTGAATGGATCAGAGCCCACCATAACCTTTTGATCTGTGGGCCAACCGGGGCTGGAAAATCTCATCTGGCCCAGGCGTTGGCCCACGAAGCCTGCCGGCAAGGGTTGAACGTGCTGTTCGTAAGTTGCTCAAAGATGCTGGCCCACCTGGCCGCCGGGCGAGCCGACCGGAGCGTAGAGCGGCGGCTTCAAACTTATCTGCGGCCGGAGTTACTCATCATCGACGATTTCGGCTTGAAGCCGCTTTCCAGTCCCGGTCCAGAGGACATGTATGAGGTGATCAACGAACGGTACGAACGAGGCAGCCTGATGTTAACCAGTAACCGGGCGCCGGAGGAATGGCCGGAGTTGTTCGGCGATCCTCTTCTAGCCTCAGCTGGACTGGACCGGCTGGCCCATCATGCCGAAACGGTGATCATA
>JAYSYV010001558.1:0-2667 GCA_043727245.1 Chloroflexota bacterium
GGCACTTATACCGGCAAGATTAGCATTACCGATAGAGAAGAACTCAAACACTACAAATTGTTGGTTAGCGGGCAGGGTTCTTCTGGGTTCCTCAACGGCGAAGGGGTATTTGATTTAACCAGCAAAGGCCCCGAAGAAACCCTGGTCAACTATTCCGGCAAAGCGAACGTAGGTGGGACTTTGGCCGGATTGGGCGCTCGGATGCTGGCCCCGGTTGCCAAAAAAATGGGCGGGGATTTCTTCAAAAGCATGGATAACCTTTTACAGGCAGAAACCGGGGCTGTTTAGAGCGAAGGCCGGGTTTCTATTTCTAAATTCAGGGTTGCCTACACTTTGTCTGCATCAGATGAGGAAAAGCCAGGGGGAAGTCTCCATAGTAGGGCTGACTTGATTTGGATTTTATCTGTATAGAGCGTAAACTAACCTTGCCTCTTAGCGGGGGCAATTTCAAAGCTACTTTTCAATTCAAAGCAGAAGTCATTATTTACCGGAGCGCCAATTCATGGTTGAACTGGCGTAAGTGATAAGAACAAAAAGAGGGAGCATGAACCAGTGAAAAAAACTGTTAAACTCACTGTGAACGGAACAACTTACGAGCGTGATGTCGAACCTCGAACCTTGCTTGTTCATTTCTTGCGAGATGACCTGGGCTTGACCGGAACTCACATCGGCTGTGACACCAGCCAGTGCGGAGCCTGTACAGTCACAGCGAACGGGCAGAGTCTGAAAAGTTGTACTGCTTTCGCCATCCAGTTACAGGGTGCCGAAATTGATACTATCGAGGGTCTGGCTAAAGAAGGCGAGTTGCATCCAATCCAGCAAGGCTTCTGGGAAATGCACGGCTTGCAATGCGGCTATTGCACCCCCGGCATGATTATGCAATCGGTCCAGCTACTGGAGCGTAATCCGAATCCCAGTGACGAAGAAATCCGGCGTGGTATCGAAGGCAATCTTTGCCGCTGCACCGGCTACCAGAATATTGTAAAGTCCATTCAGTGGGCTGCCCAACATAAGAACCAGGGACCAACCGAGATTCCTGAAGCGGATGCTCCTAAAGTAGATGCACAAGCTATTGTGCCAGTACCCTAGGCTTTAATTCCGCTGCGAATCCTATTTCAGTGCTAAGTATTTAATCACTGGTCCGGCTGTGTTGCCGGGTAGCCAGTTTACCCTGAAGAGGAGATGAACTTATGTTGGCTGCTACTGGTTACGTAGGTTCGCGGATTAAACGCCGCGAAGACCCTCGCCTTGTCACCGGAAATGGTAATTTCACTGACGACTTTACACCTGCAGGCACAGTTTACTTGCACATGCTTAGAAGCCCTCACGCCCACGCTAAAATCGTTAGCATTGATACGGCTGCCGCTAAAAGTATGCCGGGCGTTCTGGCGGTCTTTACCGGGGAAGATTTGAAAAAGGAACTGGCCGGACCTATTCCCGGTGTACCTTACGGTTCGATTTCAACTGTTCCGGCCTATTACCCAATCACCTTTGACCGCGCCCGTTTTGTGGGCAACATCGTGGCAGCGGTAGTCGCCGATACGCGGGCCAATGCGCGAGATGCCGCCGAAGCAGTTTCGGTCCAGTACGAAGTCTTGCCGGTTGTTCTCGATATGGAAAAGGCTTACAAAGGCGAACCGACCCTGGTTCACGATGAACTGCCTAACAACCTCTGCACCGAAATTGAACTGGGCAACGATGTCACCGAGGCTTTCAAAACGGCTGATGTGACGGTGGAAGCCCGTTTCGTCAACCAGCGCCTTGTGCCAAACGCCCTCGAAAACCGGGTCGCCCTGGCCCAATACCAGCAAGGCGATGAATCTATCACCCTGCATATTACCAGCCAGAACCCCCACATTCTGCGGACTTTGCTTTCGGGCGAAATTGGTGTAGCGGAGCATAAAATCCGGGTAGTTGCGCCGGATGTTGGCGGCGGCTTTGGCAGCAAAATTGCCACTTACGCCGAGGAAGTAATCGCCTGTGTGGCGGCCAAGAAAGTCAAAAGGCCGGTTAAGTGGACCGAAACCCGCAGCGAAAGCTTTGTCGGGACCATTCATGGCCGGGACAATATTGACTATATCCGCATGTCGGCCACCAAAGAGGGCAAGATTACCGGGCTGGATATTACGGCTTACTGTAATATGGGCGGCTACATGTCCCTTCTTGGCCCCAGTGTGCCGGTTCTGTGCGGCGTAATTTCGCCCGGCCCTTACGCCATCCCCAATGTTCATTTCAAGGCTTTGTGTATTTATACCAATACCACTCCAACCGATGCCTACCGGGGCGCTGGCCGCCCGGAAGCGACCTATATGTTGGAACGTTGCATGAACATGATGGCTGAAAAGCTGAATATGGACCCGATGGAACTGCGCCGCAAGAACTTCATTCAGCCGGACCAGTTTCCCTACTTCAATATCGTAGCCCTTAATTACGATACCGGCAACTACGAAGTGGCGATGGACAAAGCTTTGCAAATCTTCGGCTATGACGAGATGCGGAAGACCCAGGCTGAAGCCCTCAAAGAGGGGCGCTATATCGGTATCGGCCAGAGTACCTATGTCGAAGTTTGCGGCCTTGGGCCTGGCTCCGGTATGACTATCTCTCGCGGCTATGATTGCGCGGTCGTTCGGGCCGAACTGACCGGCAAAGTAACCGTCTTTACCGGGA
>JAYSYV010001559.1:0-8189 GCA_043727245.1 Chloroflexota bacterium
CGATATAGAAACCTTTAAATTAGCTCTGAAGCATGTAGCAGAGGCCCAGGTAGGAGGGATAACAGCCCTATCACGTATAACCCATCTTAACCGCGTTTCTCTTTATCGTACTTTTTCGGAAAAGGGCAATCCAAGTCTGGAAACGCTTACCAAAATACTAAACGCTTTAGGATTGAGAATTAGTGTTACCTCTCAAACTTCAAGTTCGATAGTAAGTGTTACTCCTAAAGACGCCGAAACAGTGATTGATGATAATATCCACGCTTCCCGGCTAAGTTCAGGTGAATTTTATAGTGAAGACGAAAATTCAACACCCGGCTAGAGTATTGGCAAGAATTATTTGGAGCCGCCGCTAAACCTGTTGTACCAATAGCTTCGCTAAAATAATTGTTGCCCTCACACGGTTACTGCCATTTACGAGGTCTGCCCCTGGATTTTTTAATTTCGGCGCTTAAGCCGGGTATGGCATTAAGAGGAGAATGAGGCCGGTAGACCTCCGAGAGTCGGTCAACGTTATCCTGGAGATAGATCTGGGTAGTCTTTATGTCGGTGTGTCCCATCAGCCCTTTAAGGTCGTAAAGGTTCATTCCCTGGCCGATCATGGTTGTGGCAAAGGTGTGACGCAATTGGTGAGCATGGAAGTTAACGCCGCTTTCTTCTTTTATTCTGCGAATAACAGACTGGCAGCCGTAAAAGGTCAGGGGCATTCCCTCCACCGTTACCCAGAAGGCATCGGTACTGGTAGCGGCCGAGTTATGCTGTAACGGATGGTAAGGATGCTGGTAATACTGTGAAATAGCCGCGCGGCCAATTGGGCCGAAAACGGCCACCCGCCGGCCGGTTTTGCCTCTGACGGTGCAGCGATCGGCTTTAAGGTCGAGGTCGCAATTTTGGATGGAAAGCAGTTCACCCAGGCGGATACCACTATCAAGTAGCAGGGCTATGATTGCCAGGCCCCGCGCTCCGGTAAAGCCTTTGAGCCGTTCAGGCTGGTTCAGAAAGCGAAATAGCTTGCCCAGTTCTTCCTGGTCAACCAGCTTTAAAACCTTATCCTGCTTGTTCTTGTTACTGAATTTAACGCCGCGGTTGATGGGAGTGCGGTCGATATATTCTTCTTGCTCCAGCCAGTTGAAAAAGACCTTGAGGTGACGTCCGTAGGTTGTAACGGTAGTGGGAGAAAGGGTCTGCAGGCGGGGCGGGACCGGAGCACCCCAGCGAAAAGCCAGCGGAGTCCGCAGATAAGCCGCAAAGTCTCTTACATCTCTGGTGGTTACATCGACCGGGTGAGGTGTCTTGCCGCTGCCGGGGCCGTTGTCCGCGCCTTTAGGGGCATGCTCATGCTCATGCTCGGCCCACCACCAGTAAAATTTAGACACAAATTCGCGGTAATCGATGAGGGTTTTAGGAGCAAGGCCGCTGGCCTTGCCGTAAGCGATCCACTCTTCGATTAGATCTTGAAAAGGGGTTAATGGGGCGGGAGTGGGTGCAAACGCTAAAATACCCTTCGTTTCGGCTCTTTTGGAAGGAGCTTTTTCGGAGGGTATTTTTGGTGTATCAGGTGTTTTTCTTTTCATAATGACTCCTTTATTTTCTTCAAGGAGCCACTTTTGCAACGTAATTTTAGCCTGTTGTAATGGGATAAAATGGACCGCCTGAGACTTGAACTCAGAACCCACTGATTAAGAGTCAGTTGCTCTGCCAATTGAGCTAGCGATCCGGGCAAGTCGGATTATACTACAGCCCTTTGTTAAAGTCAACCGCTTTTGTTTTATTCTGAACCTGTATTTGAAGTTACCAGGCTGGTCTTTAGGCTAAGTAGTCAAAATCCCTGGCAATCGCAATAAGTTTTATAAACAACGTCGACCAAAAAATTTAGTTCTCCAGGGTATTGACCTTTGAGTTTAAAAGGACTACCTTATAAGTAGGACACAACTACGCAAAAAACCTTAAACTCCTATTTTGATTGTTGGAGGTGAGCTTATGGAGTACGAAGGTGACACTCATAAGCTGCTGGGCTACGGCCAGCTAGATATGCAGATAGGTGAGTGGCTAACTTGTAATGATGTCGCTGCTTTTACCTACGTCCGCCATCCTGAACAAGATGCCAAGTACTTTGTGCGCGAATTGTTGCGGGTTTTGGGTAAACGGTTTCCCGGCCCCGAAGCCAGGCTCATCTGGCGGCAGGTGGAACAATACCGGGACGATTTAGTTAATCTTTTTGGGCCACCACAGGGGGCCACGGGTAGATTAGAATTTGAGCAGGCGGCAGCCGAGTGGTACGCCGCTTACGGTTTGAAGTTCGAGAAAGAGTGGCATCTGGCCGCTCCCTTTGAATTGCAGTATGCCAGAGTCGGCCACGAAAGAATCGGCTTCGGTGGACATTGGTTGAAGCTGCTTCACCACGACCTGTTCTATTTTACCAGTTCAGGATTTAGCGCGGGGGAAGTGTTGTTCGCGCTGCGTAAGTTGCGGGGGCGCGGCTTAATAAAGACTTTGTTCCTTCTGAAGACCGCTTCCGAGTTAGAAAAGGCCCGCTTATGGGTGGAGATATGCGCCTGGCTGACCGGTTTTGGGCTGACCGAGCAACAGGTTACTGCCGCGCTGGCTGATATAACACTTCACGCCGGGAATTTCGGCATACAACGGGGCTACCCCATAAGCCCTGTAATGGCAATTTTAGATTACTTTCGGCGGCTGGAATTTGGTGGGTTGGGGCCGGAAGTAATCGGCTTATAACCAAATTTAGCAAGATTACAAAAACAGTTAAATAGTTAATGTTCTTCGTAATGTTCATATGTAATAATAATTATGTAGAGAAGAGAGCGTCCTAACACACACCAAACATCAATTCAATAGCGTCAAAGCACACTAGTTTTCTAGTCCGGGCATCATTGTTATGTCGTCCCGCCAGACCTGCCTGTGCTAGCCACTACCTCAACTCTACTTAGACTTTTTTCCACCATGAGAGTTAAATCTCCTTTCGTTGTTCGTTTTGCAACAGCGCCAGGCCGTTTCCCCTGGCGTTGTTTTATTTCATACTTTCCCTCACACCAATTCCACTTTCCCCCATGAAGTCGGGTTATGCTAGAAAAATGCCGCCAGTCCTAAAGATTGGCGGCATTTTCGTTGGTACGGGTTAAATGTAATACATTACCTGCTCTTGCTTGTGGTTGTAGCGTTCATAGAGATCTTCTAATGTTACGGCACTCAGGATTTTGACTGTTTCATCCTCTACTTCTTGCCAAATTTCGTTCAGCACCTTATCAATAGGCTTCCCCTCGACCGAGTGGGCCACCGGCGAAACATCGCCTTCCAATTCGCGGATAACTTCGAGTAATGTTATTTGCTGGGGATGCCGGGCCAGCACATGTCCCCCCTGAGGACCGCGCAAACTGTTAATCAGCCCGGCTTTACGCAGGGTAATGAGCAACTGGTTCAGGTAATCTTCAGGTACACTCTGGGCTTCTCCGATTTCGCGGCTGCGCCGGGGACTCTGCTCATAATGTTTGGTCAGGTCAAAAAGCGCTCTGAGGCCATATTCGCCTTTGCTTGAAATTTTCATGGGCTGTAATTACTTTCCAATGTACCTGGCTAGGTTAACTGTAGTTGCTCTCGAATATCAGCGAACAGGATGGTGCTAAGATAGCGTTCGCCAGTATCGGGCAAAATGACCACAATGTTCTTACCGGCATTTTCGGGACGCTTGCCTACCTGGATAGCGGCATAGGCTGCCGCGCCACAACTGATACCGATCAGTAGACCTTCCTGGCGCATAATAGCACGAGCGGTGTCTACAGCCTGTTCATTTGTCACCTGGAAGATTTCATCAACCAGGCCCAGATCCAACACGTCTGGTACGAACCCGGCCCCTATCCCCTGGATTTTGTGCGGGGAAGGCTTGCCTCCACTCAAGACCGGGCTGGCGGTAGGTTCAACCCCTACCACTTTAAAGCTCGGTTTGAGGGGTTTAATTACCTGGGCCACTCCGGTAATAGTGCCGCCGGTTCCCACTCCGCCGACCAGAATATCTATCTCGCCATCGGTATCGTCCCAGATTTCCAGGGCGGTGGTGTTGCGGTGAATTTCCGGGTTGGCCGGGTTCTTAAACTGCTGAGGTATCCAGGAGTTGGGAGTCTGGGCCAGCAATTCTTCGGCCTTTCGGATTGCGCCGGGCATTCCTTCAGAACCAGGGGTCAGGATAAGATCCGCGCCATAGCCTTTTAGCAGCATGCGCCGCTCAATGCTCATCGTGTCGGGCATAATCAGGATTAGCTTATAACCCTTGACCGCCGAGACCCAGGCCAGGGCAATCCCGGTGTTGCCGCTGGTCGGCTCAATAATAACGGTGTCTTTGTTCAAGACCCCGCGCCGTTCGGCATCTTCGATCATACCCACGCCAATGCGGCATTTGACGCAAAATCCGGGGTTGTAAGCCTCCAATTTGGCAATAACATTGGCGACACAACCTTCGGCTACTTTATTTAACCGGACCAAGGGGGTATTACCCATCAGTTCGATAGCGTTTTTGGCGATTTTGGGCCGGAAGTGGCGGCGCTCCTTAGCGGCCTGACCTTCTGCATTTAGTGTCATGTAATTCTCCCAATCATTTTGTTTTATTTCTTGAATTCAGGTTTCTTCTGAAAAAAAACTGGATAAAGATATATTGTATTAAGTTAATTATAGAATTGTTAATTAACTTTGTCAATAAACATTAGCTTACAAAAAGGTGAACCTGCGAAGTTCACCCTAAATTTACTTATACACGATTAAGCAAAATTAGCACCGAGGGTTAGCCCGGACCCATTTGGCTTTAGGCCAGGGCTGGTACACGGTTGTTAGTCAAATCTTTGTAAACTTCGCCGCCCTTCAAGATTGCGACAAGTTTGTTTTTGTCCTGGATGATTTTGATGTCGGTCAGAGGGTCGCCATCTACAACCAGTACGTCCGCCAGTTTACCGACCGCCAGCGTACCCAGGCGCTGGTCCAGGCGCAAAAGTTTGGCCGCGTTGAGGGTGGATGCCACAATACTTTGCATAGGGGTCAGGCCGTTATTGACCATCAACTCGAGTTCGCGGGCGTTCTCGCCGTGCCGTCCTACCCCTGAGTCAGTTCCCATCGCGATATTTACCCCGGCTTCGGCGGCTTTGCGGAAACTGGCGCTGTGGTCATTGATAACCATTTTGGTCTTTTTTAAGCCGTAAGGCGGGACCGAGCCAGGGACGCGGTCTTCTGCTTCCAATACCGAGAGCGGAGCAAGCAGGGTGGGCACCAGGTAGGCATTTTTGGATTTAAAAAGCTCAATGGCTTCATCGTCCAGCCAGATGCCGTGTTCAATAGACTCGACACCACACAGCAAGGCATTCTTGATGCCCTGCGTACCCTGGGCGTGGGCGCAGACTTTTTTACCCTGGGCAGCGGCTTCGTAGACGGCTACGGTTATTTCTTCGAGGTTGAACTGGGTATGGGCCGGGTCGTCAGCCGGGGAAAGTACCCCGCCGGTTGTACATAATTTAATCCAATCCGCCCCGGCCCGAAAAACCTCACGCACCCGCTTGCTCATTTCCAGCGGTCCATCCACTACGAAAGGCGGTACATCCGGCAACCGTCCGGCATATTGGTCGGCGCAGGAAGGCATCTGCCCATCGCAATGACCGCCGGACTGGGACAATGCCGAAACCGCCACCAGCAGACGCGGACCGGGAAACATTTTTCGCTCAATAGCTTGCTTTACCCCGGCTGGTGTTCCGCCGGTATCGCGGGCGGTGGTAATTCCAGCGTCCAGAGTGGCTTTGCTGTTGGGGACGGCCCTGAGCAAGCCCAGGCTGGGCGAGGTCAGGAAATGTTCGGACAGGCTTAACGAGCCGCCTGGCGAGGTAAGGTGGACGTGGCAGTCAATCAGACCGGGCATGATGGTCATCCCGCTGGCCTCAATGACAGTCGCGCCTTTGGGAATGTTCACCTGGGAGGACGGTCCGATGCTGGTTATCGTATCGTTTTCAATAATGAGCGTAATATTGGTAACAGGGTCGGCCCCGGTCCCATCAATCAGGGTTCCGCCAACAATAGCAACAGTAGTCATGGTTTCTACCTTCTCTTTTTGACTTGACATAAAATTTTGATAATACTTTGGAAGGAATCCAAACTTTCTGGCATGAGCATTGGAAAGATTGGTGGAACCTTACCAGAGAATTCTAAATTCTGCAATCCAAATCGGGCTTTGGCGGGCTGTTCTTTGCTGCACCGGAGCGGCATTTCCCAATTAAGGCGGCTCTGGTATACTCAGGCCAGTAATCTAAATCTAATGTTCCAGCGCAGTAACCGAAATTAAAATAAACCAAAGGAAAAAAGATGACACAGGCCGGAGTTCCTCCCGAAATTTTAGAACGCTTGAAAGTAAACCTGAAACTGGCTCATATCACGCCGGATGAGTCGGACTTTCAGGGTATCCAGGATAAAGGTTTTCTCAGCGTGGTGCTGGCCTTTGAGGAGTATGCCCTGGCAAATGCCCACCAGGATTTGCCGGACTATCTGAAAGACTGGGGTACTGCCAGAGAAAATAATATTACCGCCAAAGCGGCGTCCCTGAAATCTTTTACAGCACCCAAAATCCCACCGGTTAAAGTCACAAGGGGCGGTCCGGGCTGGGCTAAAAAGTACGGAACCCTGGCCGGGGTGGCCGTGCAAATCCAGGCCAAAGAAATTTCGCCGGTCGAGTTGACCAGGGAAGCCCTGGACCGGATTATCCACGAAGACCCCCAGTTAAACGCTTTTCAGCTAGTTCTGGCGGAACGGGCCGAGGCGGCGGCCCGGCAAGCCGAAAAAGAAATTATGGCTGGCAATTATCGCGGCCCCTTACATGGCGTGCCACTGGCGGTCAAAGATTTACTGGCGATGCGGGATACCATTACAACAGCCGGTTCAAAGATACTCGCCCACAATCGGACCGATTTTGATGGAGCCGGGGTGAGCCGCCTGGAAGAGGCCGGGGCCGTAATCGTTGGCAAGACTCGGATGTCGGAGTTTGCCTATTCTCCCGGTTCCAATAACGCCCACTTTGGGTCCACCCGCAATCCGGCCAACATGGCCTATGATACAGGCGGTTCCAGCAGTGGTTCGGGTTCAGCGGTGGCGGCAGGTCTGGTATATGGAGCGCTGGGAACCGATACGGGCGGCTCGATTCGGATACCCTCAGCCTTGTGTGGCCTGGTCGGACTCAAGCCCACTTTTGGGCGGTTAAGCCTGTATGGGGCGGTTACGCTTTCCTGGTCGCTGGACCATATCGGCCCCATGACCCGGACGGTTGAAGATGCCGCCTTGATGCTTAGAGCATTAGAGGGCTACGACCCGCGAGATATTCGGTCGCGAAGGGTCGCCCCGGTAGAAGTAGACTGGCAAAAAGGAGTCAAAGGCTTGCGAGTCGGGGTGCTGACCGATACTGAATTTCTGGCTACACCGGAAGCCCTCGAAGCCTGGCAGCTTGGCCTGGTTGAACTGGAAAAGGCCGGCGCGGAACTGTACGAGGTAAGTTTGCCAGACTTTGATTTGCTGCGAAGCCTGAACGGGGCTTTGCTCGGTATAGAAGCCAGCGCCTTTCACCAGCAGAATTTGAGTACCCGGTTGGGAGATTACGGCGAATTTATGCGCCAGCGCGTATTGGCGGCATACGCCTATTCACCCAACGCTTTTGTGCTGGTCCAACAGGCTCGCCAGTCTATCCGCCGCCAGTTTGAGGCTTTATTCGAGAAAATAGACCTGCTCAGTACGCCGACCATGCCGGCCCAGGCTCCCTTGCTGGGTACTCCGGCCCCGGTAACATTCACCGCACCCTTTAACTTCCTGGGCTGGCCCGCTATTACCGTCCCGGTCGGGATAACCTCGGAAGGGCTACCCCTGGGGCTGCAACTGGTTGGCAAAGCCTGGGATGAAGCGACCGTTTTAAGGGCGGCCCAGGCCATCGAAGCCGGTCTAAATCAGGATTAACCTTTCGCCTGGCTGGCTCTCAATCGTTATACATCAATTTTTCCTCAACGGTAGCGGCCTGGGTCAATTTACCGTTAGCATCGTAGGAAAGTTGAATGAGCCATCCAAAGGCTTCTTCATGCCAGTTAATTGGCAGACTATGTTCGGTCGCGCCCAAAGCCGAGGCCATTTCAATTAGTTTTTGATGATGCCAGCATATCAGGATGTTG
>JAYSYV010001560.1:0-2663 GCA_043727245.1 Chloroflexota bacterium
GATAGCAGGTTAAAAAGAAGCCAACCGATTACCACCAGCATAAGCAGCACAAAAACAAGCGGGATCAGCCAGATTTTAGATTTTTTCTGCGGTGGTGGGGTCACAAGTGGCCTTTTCCCCTGACCTGTGGCGACCCTGGTGTTACCCCGATTATCCAGCCCCACCGGTCTATCGGACGGCACTTGCCTGGGCCTGGCCGGTTGTTGGGTATAGTTAGCCGAGTTGGGCCAGGGCGGTGATACTTCAGGCTCGAACCGGACTTCTTCAGCCGGAATATTGCGCGGCATGGCCGGGTTGACCGCTGTTGGCTGGTAAGTCCCGGCCTGGTTTTGGGGCAGTCTGGGCCTGATGGGCAGGGAGTCGGGGGTCGGGTCATTGTTAACAGATGGGTCTGACCGTTCATCCCGGACCATTTCAAAGGCATTGAGCATTTCCTGGGCCGACTGGAAGCGGTTATGGGCATCTTTTGCCATTGCCCGCTGAACCAGCCTTTCCAGGGCGGGCGGCACTGTTATACCGTAACTCCCCAGGCTGG
Organism: Chloroflexota bacterium; assembly: GCA_043727245.1. Classification (GTDB taxonomy): domain Bacteria; phylum Chloroflexota; class Chloroflexia; order Chloroheliales; family Chloroheliaceae; genus 54-19. The sequence continues at coordinate 536 of JAYSYV010001560.1, forward strand.
GGATAGGCTGGTTGATATGAGCCATGATAATCTGGATAGTGTTTTCGCCGGTGTAAGGCAGATGGGCGGTCAACAGCTCAAACAGGACGATACCCACCGCGTACAGGTCGGCAGGTGGCCCGACCGGTTCGCCCCTGGCCTGTTCCGGGGCCATATAATCCGCCGTGCCGATGACCATGCCGGTGCTTGTCACCTGGGCGTTATCCTGGGCGTAAGCCACTCCGAAGTCGGTTAGCTTAACCGCACCATCCTCACGGCGAACCATGATATTTTGCGGTTTAATATCGCGGTGTATAATCCCTTGCGAATGAGCCGCTTTCAAGGCCAGCAGTACCGGCGTAACCATTTCAATAACTTTTTGCGGTGAGTATGGGGCTTCCTGGCGAATCAATTCTTTAAGGTTCCTGCCCTCGACATACTCCATCACTATAAAATAAGTTGTATTGTACTGGCCGAAATCGTAGATACTGACAAGGTGTTCGTCGGGCAGCGAAGCGACTGCGCGAGCCTCGCGGTTGAAACGAGCCACAAAATTAGAATTGCCTCCGTATTCCTCGCGCAAAAACTTGATAGCCACAATCCGGCCCAGGCTGGTGTCACGGCCCTTGTAGACCTTTGACATAGCCCCTTGCCCGATTAGTTCCAGCAACTCATAACGGTTGCCGATGATGGCGTTGGTAGTTTGCGCATCGGACTTAAACGGTGAGAAATTCTCACTCATTAAATACACTCCTGCCCTGATTATTAAATCTGCCAGATACTCTGCACAAAATATGCCCCTGCTCCGGTCCTGACCGGCTCTGAAATATTGAAGGGAAGAGTCCGTTCGAGCCGTTCATCCAGGTAAATATCTACTTTATAGGAACCGGTGGGCCAGGGATGGGGCAATTCGAGATAAGCGTCCACGGTAGACTGATTACCGTTAAGTTCCACCACCCGATCCAATAGTTTGTAATTGTGCTGGCCGCCCGCCTCGACCGCAATCCAACTCATTTTAATTTTCGTACCTTTGCTGGCCCGAACCAGACCTACCACGCAATGTAACGGGTTATCATTGGGACTAAAAGTGGTCCCGGCCCCGATAGCGCCGCTGGTATCGTCATAGACACGGGCGACCGTAGCCGCCTGTAACTGAGTTGGCCCGCTATTCAGAATGATTAAAATCAGGCCGCTCACCACTATAACCGCCATTCCGGCGAAAATCCAGACAATCAGCCGGGGAATTTTGCGTGAAAGGGGCGCGGCTTGAGAGGAATCCAATCAGTAATTTCCTTTATAACCAATGGCACAACATGGGGCTGTGGTAAATAACATGTTTCCCACAATAGAATTATTTTCTAACTGGATTATAACACTGCCCGGTTAATTAGGATTGAAAGGTTGACTATGGTTGATATAATGACCATAATCGGAGCCACAACTTGAAACAGCCGGAGAATTTAATTGGAACCCAATCCTTCTCAAATTAGTGAAGTTACCAGCCGACCGGGACCAACCAAAACTATGACCGTTATCCAGGCCGGGCTGGAATTTCTAAAGTCGGCCAAAGGCAAATCACCTCAAACGGTGGTTACTTATGCCTCGGCCCTGCACAAATTCGAGCAATTCCTGGCAACTGCCGGGTTCCCCCCGGCTGACACGGCTATTGAAACGCTGCCCGGTCACATCCTGGAAGACTTCTACCTGTGGATGGTGGACCAGTTCGGACGACAGGCCCGCTCGACCATTCGGACCTACCTGGCCGGGGTCCGGGCCATGCTGCGCTATGTGGACCGCCGCTATGCTATCAGTCCTTCCGGGGCCGGTTTCGAGCGCGTGGCCGGGTCGCTGACCGAAATGATGGGCCGGTCCAGTTATAAAACGCCCAGGGTTGATCGCCAGGGACTACCGGCAGTGTTGCGATTAGCCCTGGAAACGCCGGTTCCGCCGGATGATGGCACTTTTCAAGGCCGCCAGAAACACCTTGAAATGTTGCGTGACAAAGCAATCATGCTGACTCTGTACTCGACCGGCATGCGACGGGCCGAGGTCAGCAGCTTGAACCGGCGCGACGTAGCGGACGGTCTGGAACAGATGGCCCTCATTACCGGCAAAGGCTCCAAAGAGCGCAACGTCTTCTTTGACGAGC
>JAYSYV010001561.1:0-2660 GCA_043727245.1 Chloroflexota bacterium
TCACCTGCTTAATCTGCAACGGCGGCTGGTGGACCTTGAGAAAGACCCTCAAAATAAAAAATACCTCGGTGAAATCTTCCGGGCGGCGCATACTATCAAGGGCAGCGCCCGGCTGATGAATTTCATCGAAATAAGCTCCATCGCCCACGAAATGGAAAATATTTTCGAGGCTATGCGCGATGGAACCATGCAACTCCAGCCCGATACCAATGATCTGCTGTTTGAAGCGATTGATACTATTAACACCATGACCGAGGCCGCTTTAAGAGGTGAAAAACCGGTCCTGGATGTTCCCGGCCTGAAACTACGCCTGGCCGCAATCCTTGCCGATTATCAAACCGGCCTAGCGGGTTCCCCTACTACCAGCGAAACCGCTATAGAGTTAAGCCCGGACAGAGCCATTCCCGAAGGGTCGCTAGCCGAAACTACCGGGCCGGTGCATATACAATCCGCCTTGAGTTCGGTCGGAGCCTTGAGCGATAACGTCATCCGGGTGGAAGTTAGCAAACTGGATGAGCTGATGAATATAACCGGCGAACTGGTGCTGGGCAAGCTGGAAGCCGAAGCTACTTTAGCTAATTTAAGAGCACTCCAGGAACTTTTGCGCCAGCGCTATCGGGTCGGTATACCGGTGCGGAACCTGGGGCACAGTTCGCCCCAGGATATGGGCAAATTCAACAACTTTCAGAGTATCCGGGATACCATCCAGCAACTAACCCAGCTTGACCACCAAATTGAAAACCTCATCCGCAACACTCTGCGCAATTACGAGGAACATACCAGCCAACTGGTCAACCGGGTGGACGAACTTGAAAACAATGTCAAGACGGTCCGAATGTTACCAATTGAAACCATCTACCAGGATTTCCCGCTTTCCATCCGCAGCATGGCTAAATCCAACGGGCGCGAGACACCTGACTTCAAGCTACACGGTGGCGAAATTGAACTGGACAAAAAAGTCTTGGAAGGCATCAAAGACCCTTTAATCCACATCATCCGAAACTCCCTCGACCACGGCATTGAACCGGCCCCGGTCCGCCTGGCAGCCGGTAAACCCAAAACCGGGCGTTTAGTAATGAGCGCCAGCCAGGACGGCGGTTATGTAATAATTAAAGTTTCGGATGATGGAGCCGGGATTGACCCCAATCATATCCGCCGGGTCGCCATTGAAAAGAAGTTTATCACCGAATCCAAGGCTTACGTGCTAACCGACGAAGACATCCTGAACCTACTCTACGAACCCGGCTTCAGCACCAGCCCAATTATCACCGACTTATCGGGCCGGGGAGTGGGCATGGAAATCGTTAAGACCAACCTGGAACGCCTGGGCGGGCAGGTCAACATCACCAGCGAAAAAGGCAGCGGCACGACTGTTTCATTACGGGTTCCGGTCACGCTGGCTACCAGCCGGGCCTTGATGGTCAGGGTCAATGGTTATATTTATGCCATCCTGGCCCCTTCGGTAGAATATCTGCACTACCTTTCCCCGGATGAAATTCTCAACCGGGAAGGCCGCGATGTAATCCTGTACGGCAATGTCCTGCTACCGCTGGTCCGGCTGCAAGCTTTGTTGGGTGATAATGCACACTCAATGCACCCACTTTTCGTCCATCAATTACACGAAGGCGAGCGCACCGAATTCAATCAGCCGACCAGAGCCAACCAGAAATTCGGCCTGGACGGTTCCGCTTTTATTGGTGGCGATGATAGACTAACTGGTAGAGATAAAATCCCAATGCCTGAGATGGGCGGCTTAACCCTGGCCGACCCAATGGCGAGAACTCAGCTTCTTGAACTAAACAGGCAACACCAAATGAAGCAGGTCAAACGCTTTTCGACCGACCAACTGCCTTCAATGGTGCTGGGCAGCGGGGACCGCCGGGTTTGCTTCCTGGTGGACGAACTGGTAGACGAAACCGAAATTGTGGTTAAAAGCCTCAGCCCTTTGCTGGTAGCGGCCCCTTATGTTAAAAGCGCCACTATTAACGGCAGCGGGCAGGTAGTTTTAATTCTGGATGTGCCGAACCTGATTTCGGCGGCCCGTAATGCTAACCTGCGTAGTTTGCAAAGACAGCCGGAAAGACAGATTATACGCAAACGTATACTGGTGGTGGATGACAGCATCACCACCCGTGAGCTGGAAAGGTCCATCCTTGAAGCGCAGGGCTATCAAGTAGAACTAGCCAACGATGGGAATGTGGCCCTGGAGTTACTCAAAAAGGATAGCCGCTTTGACCTGGTTATCACCGATGTGGAAATGCCCAACATGAGCGGGTTTGAGTTGACCAGTCGGATTAAGAGCGACCCAATTCTCCAAAAATTACCGGTTATAATTGTCTCCTCGCTCAATAATGATGAGCAAAAACGCAAAGGCATCGAAGCCGGAGCCGAGGCTTATATTATAAAAGGGAATTTCGAGCAGGCCAATCTATTAAGTACGATAGAATTTCTAACTGACCGGTAATAAAGTACTATAAAACATGGCAAAACCGCTACTTTGAGAGGGTTATGTTATAATAATAGTACTCAGATTAATTTATCTTATTAGTAATAAAGGCTAATCTCGACTTTACACAAAATGTGTACAAACTGCTCAATGTGATTCTCTAGAATTGCTTTTGACCTTTGTTCTTCCAGGTTCAATACCAATTTTAGGGACT
>JAYSYV010001562.1:0-2656 GCA_043727245.1 Chloroflexota bacterium
ATTTTTCAAAAATTTGCCCAGGCTGATACCTCGGCCACCCGCCAGAAGGGCGGTACGGGCCTGGGATTATCCATTTCAAAGGCCATTGTGGAGAAGCACAACGGCTTGATCGGTTTTGAAAACATGCCTGGGGCTGGAACTACTTTTTATTTTGAACTGCCGGAATTTATAGATAGAATCGCTTTGCTGGATAACCCGGCTTCAGAGCTACAGCCGCGCATCCTTATTTGCGAAGATGACCCCGATGTAGCTACCCTGCTCAAAGTAATGATCAAAGAAACTGGGTTTAGCTGCGACATCGCCTATAGCGCCGAACAGGCCCGCGAATTGTTGGGAATTAACTCCTACTCAGCTATGACCCTGGATTTAATCTTGCCCGGCCTGGGTGGTATGTTGTTTTTACGTGAGCTTCGCGAAAATCCGGCGACCAAACTCTTACACATCATCGTAATATCGGTAAAGAGCAATGAAACTCGCCAGAGCCTGGATGGATTTCAGCCAGCCTTGATCGAATGGATTGACAAACCCATTGACCAAAACCTGTTACGGGTTGCCCTTAACCGGATTGCCCGGCCCGTACAAAACGCGATCCCGGCTGGAGAAGCCCTCGACCCGGTTTGCCGTATGACAGTAGAAATCGCCACAGCTCACCATATGAGTGAGTTTGAAGGGCGGCTGTACTACTTTTGCGGGGCAGGCTGCAAGTTAGCTTTTGAAAAAACGCCCCAGGCTTATTTGCGTCCTTCCGATGCTCAATAACGCTGCCGACGAAATCCTGGCGGCTCTGCTGCAAACCCTGCCGGGAGGTTGGTGGGTAGACCGGATTTACCGGGGTGTAACCTGGACCGCTTCCTTTGTCGAAAGCGCGACTGGGGAACGCCGGATTGGCCTGGCCGCCGCTGCCCCGGCGATTATTGACAGCGGCTTTTTAACCTATGGCTTTAACCGGCTGGACCGGACGGAAGCCCAAAATATAAGCCGCTACGCTTTAAGCCAGGAATCCATAAAGGCCGCCGCCGGGTTAGCCACAATCAACGCCCTGCTCCAACCCGACCCGGCCAGCCTGAGCCAGATTGACGCGGGCGACTGGCTGGTCGAACAGGGCCGGGACCGCCGGGTGGCCCTGGTGGGCCGTTTTCCTTTTATTGACGAGTTAGAGCCGGTAGCCCATCAGCTCTGGGTCTTTGAGTTTAACCCGCGACCGGGTGAGTTTTCTTTTGCCCAGGCTCCCGAAATTATTCCCCAGGCCGAAGTGTTGGCTATCACCGGCAGCGCCATCCTCAACCATTCCCTCCAAAACTACCTGACCCTGGCAAACCCCGCCGCCAGAGTAATTGTGCTGGGACCATCCACGCCTCTATCCCCTATTATGTTCAATTTTGGGATTCATCTACTCTGCGGCATTGAAGTGGTGGACGAAAAAGCCCTGCTCGACTCGATTGCCGGTGGGTTATCATTTCGCAAAATGAACGGCACAAAACGCGTCAGCCTCGCAAAGCAGAACCCATAAATTATTTCAAGACTAAGCTTTCCAACCGTCCGGTTTTAGAAAGTTCAAGAAGCCACTAACAGGGCTCGGTTTTGCGCTGAGTTTAAAGACCTGCTGTAGGGTCCATTCAACGTTTTACGTTTAACCCCTATATGAAAACCGGCTTAAAGGCATGAAACAAACCGCTTTCCCTTGGTGTCCTAACAATGAAAAGAAAGTTCAAAATAAAATTATTGGCCGTTGGAATAGCCAGCAAAATTAAATCAAATAAATTAAAAAATACAAATGTAACCCGGAAAAAGGTAAAATAGTGCGTAGGTTAGTCGTTCCAATATTTGTTTTATTACTCTTTGCAGAAATAGCCGCCGCTATTGGTATAGTTATGGCTCAACCGGGTGGGTTTGGTAGCCTGGTAGACGTGGGCGCTATAAACCTCGGCCCCGAACGCCGCCAGGACGTTGCACAACGCACTCTGGCTCTAAACGGCCAGGCCACCAATATTACCATCAATTCGATGGGTGGACAGGTGGAAATTACCGGCGACCCTGCTCTTAAAGATGTAACGGTTAAAGGTACTAAAATTATTCACAGTTTTAAAGAAAGTGACTTCGACCGGATTAGCTTTAATGTCGTTCAGGATGCCAATAATATCCGAATTGAAGCCAACCAGGCCAATAAGAGGTTTAGTTTAGGCTTTGGCGATCAGATGATTATCCGGGTAGCTTTGCCTCCAATCCTGTTGGCGCAACTTACCACTACGGTTGGCAGCGCTGATATTAATCTGAAGGGTTTGCAAAATGAAAAAGCCACTTTTGTTTTTAACTCCGGGAGCGGGGACCTGAATGCTACGGATATGCAAGTGACCAAAGTGACCGTCAAGAGCGGCAGCGGCGATATAAGTTTGAACAATTTTATCGGCTCTCTGGATGCTACCACCGGGAGTGGTGATATTAGCTTGAGCGGCCAAAACCGGCTCAACGACCTAAATTTTCAGACCGGCAGCGGTGATGTGCAAATTATCGCCGTACTAAATACTATTAACAACAGTTTCATCAAAACCGGTAACGGGGATGTCCGGCTAAAAATATCCGATGCTAACTTCCCTGGTTTTAACATCAGCACTGGTAGTGGGAACATCAATTTCAAATTAACAAATATCCAGGCTGT
>JAYSYV010001563.1:0-1000 GCA_043727245.1 Chloroflexota bacterium
GACAAAGCGTGTCAATTTAGAACTACAGGTAGTACCATTCCGGCTAAAATAAGGCTCTCTCCGACAAACTGCTAGGACAGTTGTATGTGATAAATTAAATTAGGCTCTCCCGCATTTCCCGTGAAAAGACCCCCCGAAGGAGGAACGGAGAAGATATAATTTAGCTGAACTAAAAGTTGTTAAAGCTAGAAAAATATCAGATGTTGGAAGAAATTATCCTGCCCGCTGCCTGGCAAGTAGATTTTGAAAGTTGTGAGTTTTCTGAAAATTCGATTGTCCTTACCGCCCGTTTTGTTTCTAAACTAGCCGAATGTACTTCCTGTGGATTTCATTCGGGACGAGTTCATAGCCACTACTTACGTCAACCTTTTGACCTGCCACTGGTCGGCCAGCCAGTGCGGTTTAATTTACAAGTTCGGCGCTTCTTCTGTGAAAACCTTAAATGTGAGAAACGAACTTTCACTGAACAAATGCCCGATCTGGTTGGTTTTCGCCAGCGGCGTACACCACGCCAAAGAATTTTACTGCAAAACCAGGCCTTTGCTCTAGGCGGAGAACCGGGCGCGAGAAATCTAGCCAGAATGGGCGTAAAGATAAGTCCTGACACGCTTCTACGCCTCGTTAAAAGTACGCCTTTACCAAAACGTATTACACCACGGGTTTTAGGTGTCGATGATTGGGCCAAGCGAAAAGGTCGCAATTACGGCACCATTTTGGTTAATCTGGAGGCCCATGAGGTGGTGGATCTTCTGCCTGACCGAGAGGCTCAAACTCTGGCCGATTGGCTTCAACTTCATCCTGGAATTGAAATTATTAGCCGGGATCGGGCCAGCGCCTATGCAGATGGAGCCAGAAGAGGGGCGCCAGGTGCTATGCAAGTTGCAGATCGTTTTCATCTCGTCAAGAATTTGGTAGATTACTTGAAGGCTGTTTTTGAGCGTAAACGAGCCAGTTTACGCCAGGTTGAAACAGTATCATCTGAAGTTGCCGAGGTCGAGGA
>JAYSYV010001564.1:0-1010 GCA_043727245.1 Chloroflexota bacterium
GCCGGCAGCTCAACCTTTTTGGTGAAGGAGAAGGCGGCCCCACCACCCTCGACCGCAACCAGAAGCTCATGGAAGCAGTAGACGAGATAAACCAAAGGATGGGCCGCAACATGGTGCGGCTTGGTGCGGCTGGCTTCAAAGAATCCTGGGGTATGCGCCGGGGTAACCTCTCTCCCAGCTATATGACGCGCTGGGAAGATTTACTAGAAGTTTAGGCTGTTATTAGCGAATGGATGTACCCCGTAAAGCGCTCCTATCTATTTTTCTAATTTCTTGATTTAAGAATATTAAGCCTATCACTTTAGCCATCTAGCATAGCCGGAGCAGGTTCACTTTACTTCAGTAGATTCACTGTCACCCCATAGGGACGGTTGACTCTCAGAAGGTTCCGGCAATTTTTTCTTATTTTTAGCCAGGGATTTTGGCTGATCCAGGAAATTCTGAGACGTGACAACCGGGCCACCCAGTTCCTTCTCAATTTCTACCCTGGCCCGGCCAGCGGCCTGACCGCCCCGCCGGGCATCACCTTTTAGGTCTTCATAACCCTGCGTATTCTGACGGCGGTGCAGTTCTTTGGTGGTTTCTTCTCCAAGGGTAGAGAGCGTTAATTCCAGACCGGTCATATGATCTCTAATATTATGTCGAGTTGATAATGATTTAATGGCTTTATGTTCGGCCAGAGTTTTACCAAAGGTCTGTTCACTAATAATATTGGTCAGGGTTGCAAACTGAGGCCCTTCTTTGGCGCCTCTTTCACGCCACTCATCGGTCAGGTCATTGCGGTTAACCAGGTTACGGACTCTAAGGGTGATCCACTCTTCAGTGTAACCTCGCAGCCGGTAATCCCGTTTGAGCCTTTCCAGAGCCAGTTCCGGTTCCTCGACTTCTTCCAGACGTTGTTCGCCGACCTGGGCCAGCCATTTCCGAAAAGGTTCGGCTTTCTTTGAGGGAATTGATTGGACTAACCTTAATATCGTTTCACGGTTAGCTACGTCCGTTTCTCGAAGACG
>JAYSYV010001565.1:0-1004 GCA_043727245.1 Chloroflexota bacterium
AACCCGGCTAGGGCCACCCGGCCTCGTCGGTAAGTTCTATATTTACACCCTGAGCGGCCAGCTTCGTTGCCAGGGGAACGCAAGCGGCCAGGATCGATATAGCTTCAGCTCTCTTTAACAACTTTGAATTCTTTCTGCTGACGGTGTCAAGAGCCGCTAAGCGTCCCTTTCTAAAATTTGCGATTTAGGTATTGATAAGGCTAATTATCATAACCTATTTTTGTACCATTTTACCACACTTTTTCGGCTTATTCACCTTATATCGGTTAAAGCCTTTATTTTGATTCTAATTCACATTCTCTTTCAAAAATTAAAATCAGGCTTCAGCATGTAGTACAATTTTGGTTTCTTTACTCAATATAAAGGATATGTAATTGAAAAGAAGATCTTAGCTGTATGTGATAAATTAAATTAGGCTCTCCCGCATTAAACGTGAAAAGGCCCTCCGGAGGACGAGTGGAAAAGATATAATTTAGCTTAACCTAAAAGTTGTTAAAGCTAGAAAAATATCAAATGTTGGAAGAAATTGTCCTGCCTGCTGCCTGGCAAGTAGATTTTGAAAGTTATGAATTATCTGAACACTCGATTATCCTTGCCGCCCATTTTGTTTCTAAGCAAGCAAGTTGTACTTCTTGTGGTTTTCATTCGGGACGAGTTCATAGCCACTACTTACGTCAACCTTTTGACCTGCCACTGGTCGGACAACCAGTGCGGTTTAATTTACAAGTTCGGCGCTTCTTCTGTGAAAACCTTAAATGTGAGAAACGAACTTTCACTGAACAAATGCCCGAGCTGGTTGGTTTTCGTCAACGACGTACTCCTCGCCAAAGAACCCTTTTGCAAAACCAGGCCTTTGCTCTAGGCGGAGAACCGGGAGCGAGAAATCTAGCCAGAATGGGCGTTAAGATAAGTCCAGATACTCTTCTACGCCTCGTTAAAAGTACGCCTTTACCTCAGCGTTCTACACCACGGGTTTTAGGTGTAGATGACTGGGCCAAGCGAAA
>JAYSYV010001566.1:0-1006 GCA_043727245.1 Chloroflexota bacterium
CTGAAGCGTAATTTGAGCGAAACCGGCTGCGGATAGGGATTGAAAAGCGCTAAACGGGCCTGGGATGCTATCAACCGGACCGGGCCATTGGCCGTATCCTGGCGATTATCCCAACCCTCGGCCAGTTGCGGCAGAATTTTAGCCGCTTCCGGTGCGCTGCCGCTTTCTATAAAAGCCGGGGCTTTCCAGACCTGGATTTCCTGATCCTGGTAGACCGGGCTGGCCTCTTTCCCGAAGACTGCATGAAGCATTTCATTGGCGTTAAACTGGCTGTCCTGGCTCTTTAACAGGCCGGGATGGACTATCACGTAGCGGATTTTGTAGTATTGAAGCAGGCCCAGGGTATTGTGCAGGCTGGACCGGTCCAGGATGTCCCGCTGGTAGAGGCATTGTTTGGCTGATGGGCAAAAATCAAGCTGTAGCAGGTCGCGGATACCGGGATAGTTCTGGAAGGGATAGTCCGGCTCACGCGACAGATAGCCGCCCACCATCGGGTGTTGGTGGACTGTCTGGTAGTACATGGCCTTGCTGATAATAGAAGCATTGGATGAGTCGGGGCTTTCGAGGACCGCGAAATCGTTCCAGTTGCCCTCTTTAGCTATTTGCTGGTAGAAAGCCGGAACCGCCGTATCGGCCATAGGGCGTGGTCCTGGAAAAAATTCCAGGAAGACCAGCAGTCCGGCCAGGGCCGGTAAAGCCCAGCCGACTTCCCGGCGACCTTGCAAACGGTGCTGGACATACTTTATCAGCCAGGCCAGCCCATACGCGGCCAGGACGGCCAGGCAGAGCGTCGTTATGAGGGTGTAGCGCAAGGGTACGCGGGCGATATTGCCAAAAGGTAACTTGAACATCAAAGCGCCGGGCAAGGGCAGACCGTTTTCGATATTTTCGGGCCGCCAGTCCGGGTCGAAGCTGACATGCAACACCAGGCCCAGCGCCAGTACCAGAAAAATCAGGGCTACTCCACCCCAGAACCAGTTTTTGCGAAAGCCGGTGATTAGCCCCA
>JAYSYV010001567.1:0-1004 GCA_043727245.1 Chloroflexota bacterium
AGACGGTCAAAGGCTGGAGTGGGATGGTCAGGCGGCAAAAGGCTGTTGTCGTCCATCTACTTCACCATTTCAAAGGCTGCGATGACCGGCGTGTGGTCGGAAGGACGTTCCCAGCCTCGCGGCTCCTTATCAATTATCACTTCCCGGCAAACCTGCATCAGGGGTTGTGTCACCCAGATATGGTCAATCCGCAATCCCAGGTTGCGCCGGTATCCGGCCTGACGGTAATCCCACCAGGAAAAAGCCTGGACTTCAGGGTACAGAGTGCGGAAGGTATCTTGCAGACCCCAATCTTTAACCACCTGGAGAGCCTGTTTTTCCGGTTGGCTGAATAAAATCTTGCCCTCCCAGATAGCCGGGTCATAGACATCAAGCGGGTCGGGTGCGACATTAAAGTCACCCAGTAAAACCAGCGGTTGGCTGGCATCGCCCAGACCATCAAAGTAGGCACGCAGACGGGCCAGCCAATCCAGCTTGTAAAAATATTTTTCAGCACCCACAGCCTGCCCATTCGGTATGTAAACGTTGACTACCCGTAAACCGTTTATAGTAGCGGACAGCAAGCGGCGCTGGGCAGTTTCGTCATCATTCGGCAAACCTTTTTGAATATCGCTGATACCGGCGGCCATATTATCCTTTACCAGGATAGCCACCCCGTTATAGGTCGGCTGCCCGTAGACCAGAGATTGATAGCCGAGAGCCGCGAAATCAGCCGCAGGGAATTTTTCGTCCACGCACTTGATTTCCTGAAGGCAAATTATATCGGGCCGTTGTTCAGGCGAAAAGCTTTCCAGCCAGCGGGTTGCCAGGGGCAGACGGGCGGCAATTGAATTAACGTTCCAGGTAACTATTTTAAGGGCCATAGCGCTACTTTCCCCAGGATTTTATGAATTTTAATAAAAAAACCAGCGTCTTATTATACCCAGACTGGCCTGTTGTCGCCAGTAAGATAAAGGTGGATATATAAAAACCGGCTTGACATTCGAGGTCGGAATTGTTATACT
>JAYSYV010001568.1:0-1001 GCA_043727245.1 Chloroflexota bacterium
AAAGAAAACCTGGGGAGTTTGACGCCGGAGGAACTTGAGACACTGGAGACCAAGCGAGACAGGTGGAGGAAGGCAGCCCAGGCTAAAGGGGAGCGAAAAGCAAAGCACGCCCCGGACAAAGTAGTAAACCTGGATACAAGCAATCATCCCCTGGAGGTGGTGGCACCGGCCGAAGTCCCTTTAGAGCAGTTGCAGCCGGTCCGGTAATTTTAACCCTGGCTGACTGCAACCAAAGGAACGTCCACTATTTCAAATGTAATTTGAGAGGCCGCAATCCTGAATGTGGACACAGCTCAGATTACAAAGAATGTAATAACTGCCATAAGGTTTTATGGCTTCCCTGCGAACATTGCAAACAACATCAAAACTCAATGGCAGTTATGAGAAGTTGGGCGCACCCAGGTAACAGACAAAAGAACCAGAATCAAAAGTGAAGGGGGCTTAAAGTGAGCGTAAAGATTGTTCGAGACGATTACCAGGAGGGAGATTACGAACCGCTTGAGGTTTGGGCCAACCCTCCCCGTGACCGCATTTGGCCCGCCCTGGTCCAGTGGCTCCGGGACGATTGGCGTTACTGCCTGTTTCTGTCGGTCCTTCTGATCTACGTCTGGGTGTTCGGGCCAGGCGGGAAATAGTCAATGGATTACAAGATCAGTTTCCGCATACCGAACGGCCAGGTGGACCCCAGGCTGGCGGGTAACAGCAGTTATGGACGGATGGGGAAGGCTAGGCTTACCGAAAAGAATAAACGGGACGGTTTCAATCTGACCCGGCACTGTCTGAACGGGGTTGACCCATACGAATTCCTGACCAACTGTGGCAGCCTGCCTTTAAGCGCCGCTTTCCCCGTCACACTGGTGTGTCGCCGGGTCTACTGCGGCAAGGCCAAAGTGTTTGATGACGATAATATCCGGCTGGCTTTTAAAGCTTATAGGGACGGGATTTGCGCGGCCCTTGAAATTGACGATGCCCCCAGGTTCCTGACCGGCCAGTATCCCCAG
>JAYSYV010001569.1:0-1008 GCA_043727245.1 Chloroflexota bacterium
TCAATGATAGTAGCGCCCTGCCTTCGCAGCATTTCGACCACAGCGCTCTTACCACAGGCGATGTTGCCGGTCAAACCGAGCAAGTAAATCTCGCGGCCCTGTTTTAAATCGAGTTTTTCCATTAAGATTCTTCTAAAGAATATTTTTACTGTAAAGATAAATTGAAATCAGGCCGGGCTATTGGCGTAATAGTACGTTGAATTTCCGGCCCTTTTTCCTGCTCTGCTAAACGTAGTTCATAACTATTTTGTAAGTTCATCCAAAACTCAGGGCTGGTGCCGAGCCACCGTGCCAGCCGTAAGGCTGTTTCAGCCGTAATTCCCCGTCGCCCATTTAATATCTGGGTAATCCGATTGGGTGGCACCATCAGTATTTTAGCTAATTTTGTAGCGCTCATTCCTAATTCCTCTAATTCATCAGCCAGGATTTCGCCAGGGTGAATAGGCGGTCTTGCCATTCTCAATACCTCTTTAATGGTAGTCTGTAATTTCTATGTTGAAAGGTTCAAACGCTCCTTCGGGACACTCGAAACAAATACGCCATTGTTCATTTATCCATATGCCGTATTGCCCATTACGGTCGCCACCCAGAGCATGGAATTGATTACTGGATAAGCTCCATAAATCTTTTATAGAGGTGGCTTCTTCTAAAATGGTCAATCGTTTGTTAGCTTGTTTTTCAAATGCCTGAAATTCTTTGACACGCTTACCTTCCGCAAACTGTTCGGTGCGCTTGTCACGATATTTTTGCGGGTTGGCTTCCAAACCAAAGCTCCTTGCTTATTTTCCCACTTATTACGCGTGACGTCAACCGTAACGCCTCAAATTTTACCCAGCATAAATTAAGATAAGATTGCGGTATAAAGTTAATCGGGGACCGGGTGGTCTTTGACTTCCTGGGTGAAAAGCCCGGTCAGGAATTTCTTTAAGAACTGGCGGCTTTTGGGGTTTTGGGCCGGTAGAGGCGGCATCGCGGCCAGGATTGCGGTGGCGGTGGCAGCGGTCTGCC
>JAYSYV010001570.1:0-1002 GCA_043727245.1 Chloroflexota bacterium
AATGTTCTCTCACTCCTCTGTTTGTAAATAGCTAAAACCCAAAAGTGAGCTTACACCACTTTTGTGGAGCGTCTCCATATAAGTATTTATTACTTTTAAGGGTGTCTTGAACACGCATAACATCAGGGATTTTCTAATGAGAATACATTTTATTCCAAAAGAACATTAAACTACAAGAGTTACCAATTCATTTTCATTAGTTTCCCGGTCCCGGTAATGAAATTTGATTAGAGGGAACTCCTGGGGGCTAATCTGGTGTAGCTGTAGCCTCACTCTCAGCCGCAGTTCTATAGCTAGCCGCAGCAACTCCCTGGCATCCTCTTTTTGCATTATCCCGGAAGGGAAAATAAGCTTGGTTAGTCCGGAGAAGGTTCTATTTATACTGCGGCGGTCGCGGGCACTCCATTCCTCCGGTTGAGCTTCAAACCACTTCTCCCACAACATTCCGTAATTGCCAATACGCCGAAGCTCCCGGTGAAATAGCTCGCTGGTGTAGTCCAGGATAAAACCAACATGGGTTGTGAACAACTCCTGAGTCAGCTTGGGGAGTTCCCAACCAGGCAGGTAGCCCGCCCAGCGGTCGTGAAAGGCCGAGTCGTCACTAATGGTCGGCGGCAGGGGTTTGAAGAGGTGTTCGCCCCGCATACTTTCCTGGGGGTCAAAGTCAATGTTACCGTTAAATACAAAGCCCGCATCCCCGGCAACCGTTACGGTCCCCCGGTTCAACTGCCCGCTGTCCAGGTAGGTCTTATAAAGGTTCTTATCGTCATCAGCGTTGAAGGTGCCACCGGCAATTTCGTCAAACCCTACCACGTCCCTCTGGGCTATTAAGCCGGGTCGGGGTGGTTGAGTATTACTGATAAAGAGCTTGGGTACTGTGACCGCTCCCCCGGCCAGTAGCGTGCCGTAGGGGCTGAACTCGGTGAAGCAAAAGGATTTACCGGTCTGGCGCGGGCCAAGCTCTATCAGGTGATAATTGCTTTCAACCAGGGGAATCATGCG
>JAYSYV010001571.1:0-1003 GCA_043727245.1 Chloroflexota bacterium
ATGGGAAGAATTCTTAATCTGGACATAAGGCGGCGCGACGGCCTGGTTTTCGGCGGTGCGGAGATTGTAGACGTTGGGCAGGCGCATCATTAATTTCGTTATAAGATTGTTTAGCAGGGTGTTGGCGCGATATAGGCCAAGCGACGGGGACATTATCACAGCCTGCTCAATATCCGGGCTGAACTGGGCCAGCCAGGTTGCCAGCACGCCGCCGCCCGATAACCCGACTATAGTCACTCTATCACCCAGACCACGAGTAATATTAAGACATTCTTCGGTAAAAGTTTGTAAGACTTCGGCAGTAAGGCTGGTAAGATTTCCGTTCATGCGGTCTGCCATGCCATGCAGCGGCAAACGAGGAATAAGCACATTATAGCCCATCTCGTAAAAATGATTGCCAAGTTTTTCAAATTGTTTCGGGCAACTGGTAAGGCCGTGCAGGAAAAGAATGGCCCGCTCGGTTTTGCGGTCGTGTTCAAGCAAAATCGAGTAGCAGGAGGTCAGGATTTCCGGCCCTTCTTTGCCAGCGGTCGCGATTTGAAAGCGAGACACCGCTGTAGCGTAATCTGGAGCAGGGGCCGATTTCAAGACAGATAGGTTCCTGGTAGCAAGCGGCCTAAAAAGCCAGGTCAATCCAACCCCGATTAACGCCAGCCCGGCTATTAGGAGATACACAGCCATTCATTTACCTCAAGCGTTACAAAAGCGTAGCATAGATAATGTGCGCTACGCATTATAAAGTCAATCGGGCCGTAAACCAAAATATCTACCGTTGAACATAGGTAACATTTTTTAACTAATCGGCCTTTCTCCAATTACTAACTCTTATCATTCCCACAATTTATTTAGTCCTCAAACCAATCCGCCCGGACTCAATATCGGATTCGTACAAAAAGCTAGTTTGAATAGTTTTCAAATACAACTATCTAAACAATTAAGTTCTTTAATATTTTTATTGAATATATTGACAAATTACTATTCTATGCTAAAATCTATTTGGTTG
>JAYSYV010001572.1:0-1004 GCA_043727245.1 Chloroflexota bacterium
TAGCCTCAAAATTAGCCGGTAGCAGGCCGCGATGCCGGGCATACAGGATAAAACCACGGGCAAAATGCGGGAAAATATCCTCAAAGATGCGCTCCTTGAGACGTTCGCCTAATTCGCGGGCATACCGTTCGCTCTCGGCGACCAGCCTATCTAAAAAGGTAGCGGCCGCGCCAGATGCCGTATCAGAAGCCGCAGGGACTGTCAGGCCGGAAACAGCTTTTGAGCTAAAGGCTTCCGCCCGGAAGAACAGCCAGAAAAAGGGGAAAGCCTCCGGCAACTTTTCCGGCGGTAGGGCCAGGGTTTCTTCCAGGTCTATCTCGTAATAGTTGGTAGCCCGGCTGTGAGCTTTGGCTGAATAAAGCCGCCAGGTCTTGCCATTGGTCACTACCGCCCAATCGGCTTCGCCCCGGTCAAGCAGGGCCACCACGACGGCCCCTGGGTTCTCATCAGGCGTTTCACTATCGCGCTGCTCGTCCTTACCATCCAGGTTGCGGCTCCAGGTATAAGTCAGGCAGATTGCCAGGGGCTTTTCACTGTGCAAAGCGGGTGAAGAGGCAAAAACCCTGTAATCCGGTTCCAGGTCCGCGCTGCTGCTGGCTTTACCCGCCACAGGCTTAAAGCCCAGAACATCTAGAGTTGGTTCCAAAAGTTTCCGGCGGATCACCGCTTCCGGCTGGTTGGAAAATTCCTCACGGACGTTCGCATAAAGCTGGCGCAAGCGCTGAAAGGCACGGGTCATGGTGGGAGCTTCGGCCTTACCAGGCCAGGCTGGTTCGTTAGGCAGCCGTTTGGTCAGGTAGTAATCGGAAAAGAGCGCCCGGTTGTTAAAAAACGGCTCGCTCCAATCGGCAATATCGTAGGCGCTGATTAGCTTATCGTACTGGGCAAAGGTGTCGGCTTCGGTGTAGCTAAAGCGGCGCAACACCCGAATAGTCACTTCGCCGGGATTGCGTCGTTTGACCGTCAAAATGCGAGGTCGGACCGTGACCTGCCTGCTGCTGTTC
>JAYSYV010001573.1:0-1005 GCA_043727245.1 Chloroflexota bacterium
GGCGTTCGCGGATGACGAGGTATTTTTATGGGTAGGCCGGAGGGAGATTTTGGCGGATACGGCCAGACATGCTTTACAACAATCCCTGATATGTTTATGGATTTTCAGATGCAGGAACTGGGTGAGGCGGAAATTAAGGTGATGCTGTACATCTTCCGGCGGACTTACGGCTGGAAGAAAAGGCGCGACGCGATCAGCTATAACCAGTTTTTGAATGGGATTGTGACCAGGGATGGGCGGCAGTTAGATCGGGGCGCGGGGGTAAGCCGGTCGAGTCTGTGGAGGGCTTTGAAGGGGTTGTGTGAAAAGGGGTATATATTCGCGCACAACCAGACGGGCGGGAAGAGTGGGGAGAAGCAACTGGTGTCAATATATGAGTTGAATATTGACGGAAAGCCGCAGTGGTCAGGTAAAGACGGCGGTAAGGGCCGTGAGGTTGAAAGGGAGGTAGAAGAGGAGATGGGATTTCAAGAAGAAACAGGGAGCGGGACGTTTCAAATTGAAACAGGGGAGGGGTTTCAGGATGAAACGGGTAGGGGTTTCAAATTGAAACAGGGGAGGGGTTTCAAATCTGAACCTACAATAAACAGTTATAAACAACAAACAGATAGACAACAAACAACAGGGGTGGTTGATGCTGCCGGGAAAGTTGATGAGATTGAGGCGATGGCGGCGGCACTTGGGGAAGGCGGGTTTTCACGGGTGGGGGCTGTTAAGCTGGCGATGATTGCGGCGGGTAATGGAAGGCCGGCTGAATATATCGTGGGGTGGCGGCGCTGGTTGGAAGGGCAGGCGGGGATAAATAGCCCGCAGGGATTTTTGAACCGGATGATAAGGGACAACGAGGATTTGCCCGCGAAGGCGGCGGGAATAAAGAAAGTGTGGAACGTGCCGAAGCCTGGCGAGCAGGTAAGGGAAACCAGAATTTTGAGCGAGGAGGAATGCAGCATTATCTGGCAGGAGATAGAAAGGGAGGTGGTAGAAAACTGGGGGATACCGGGCAGC
>JAYSYV010001574.1:0-1019 GCA_043727245.1 Chloroflexota bacterium
AAGGACGAAAAGCGCCAAATTTTGCGCTGTCTGCCCATTTATTTTAGCCGCATTCAAAGCTGGCTTTTAGATGAGATCAAAAAGGACCATTTTGCTAACCTGAAACTGGATTTCGATTCTAAGCCACTCCTGGACTTTGAACCGAAAATAAGCCTGGCGGCACGTCCCTACCAGACCGAAGCGGTTGATGCCTGGACCAGGGCTGATGGACAGGGAGTGGTAGTTTTGCCGACCGGGGCCGGAAAGACTTTTGTAGCGGCCCTGGCAATTGCCCGCCTGAAACTGGCAACCCTGGTGATTGTGCCAACAATTGATTTACTGCTGCAATGGCAGACCGCCCTGGCCGGTTTCTTCGGCCTGGCTGACAAAGAAGTAATCGGGGTCTTTGGGGGTGGTCGCCACGAACTCAAACCGCTGACTATCATAACCTACGATAGCGCGATTATTCACACTCGCCACCTGGGCCGGTTTGCCATGCTAGTCTTTGACGAGGCTCATCACTTGCCCGCCGAAAGCTACCGGGCCGCTGCCGAAGGAGCCTGGGCCACTAACCGGCTGGGCCTGAGCGCGACCCCGGAACGGGCTGATAACCTTCACTGGTTGCTGGACGGGCTTATCGGGCCGGAAATTTACCGCCGGATGCCTAAAGAACTGACCAGACAAAAATTCCTGGCCTCTTATAGAGAGCAAAAAATTATGGTAGCCCTCTCAGATGATGAACGGACCGAGTATGACCGACTGATGGAGGTCTACCGCAAGTATCTGAATAAGCAGCGCTTTGCCAAAGGTGGTTATGCTCGCTTTGGCGGTGGAGCCAATCTTTACCAGGAGTTAATCTACCGGAGCGGGCGCGATCCCCATGCCAGGGCCGCTTTGCTGGCTCACCAGAAGGCTCGCCAGTTGTCACTCAACGCTGGAGCCAAAATGGAAGTGCTGGAAACTCTCTTAAATAACCACCGGGACGACAAGATTATTATCTTTAGCGAATTTAACAGTGTGGTGGACGAGGTTAACCGCCG